>JAAXKN010000032.1 GCA_025612375.1 Ignavibacteria bacterium | reverse complement strand
AATTTACGATTACACTTGATTTTTAACATAACAGCCACGAGCTTTAGCTCGTGGAAGCGAGATCCCCCAAGATCGGGGCTTTAGCCCCAGATTCCCGGAGGAAGGATCGTGGCTATTCAATGGGAGTAAGTATCTTTATGAAACGGCCAAAATATACAGAAACATTTTAATATTAATTGCGGAGAAAAAATGTTAAGAAGATCACTATTAACTACATTCCTCGTTTTAGTTTTTACCTTTACCGGATTTTCTCAGGGTAAAAAGACCATATACGACCAGCTCATAAAGCAGCAGGACGGATCGGCATACTACCACGTTCCCATCGGACTCTGCGAGGACTACCCCGAAGAAACTACAACCCTTAAGCTTATACGCGACGATATGGAATTCTTAAAACATGCAGGCGTCAACCTCCTTAGAATTTCATTCGGCTGGGACGCAATAGAAGAACAGAAGGGAAAATTTAACTGGCTTTTCTGGGATGACTTCGTGAAAATGGCCGTCGATGAATACGGCATTACACTCGTCCCTTACGTCTGCTATATGCCGAAGTGGAATTCAACAGGAGAAAAGGATACAATGTTCTTCTGGAACTACCCGCCTAAAGATTATGACGAGTTCGGAGTCTTTATGACACAGCTTGTTACAAGATACAAGCCGTGGATTAAAACCTGGGAGCTCTGGAATGAACCTGACATTTCAATTTACTGGCAGGGTACACCGGAACAGTTCGCAAAAATGATTAAGATAGGCTCCAAAGCCGTGCGCGAAGCGGACCCCTCGGCTAAAGTTGTCCTTGGAGGCCTCGCAATCAGACCCGACTTCTTCCGCCAGCTCTTCCGCGACTACGGCATAAGCCCCTACGTCGATATCGTAAACATGCATAACTACTACGAAACCTGGAGCAATAACCCGATCGAACGTCTTCCGGACTATGTAAATGAACTCTCTGAGATCGTTATGCGCTACGGTAACCATCAGTCACTCTGGATGGCTGAGGTGGGTTACAGCACCTGGAGAATGAAACCAAATAAAGTCTCCAGCGACTATAACCCTTATTACGACTACGAGCACACGCTGCGCTATCAGGCGGTGGAACTCTTTAAGACTCTGTCGCTTGCAGTAAATACAGATAAGCTTGCAGCCATCTGCTGGTATGAAGTAAAAGACCTCCCGCCGGCAGAAAACGTCATTGGCGACAACAATAACAGGAACCTTGGCGTGGCCTTTGCAGACCACAGCCCCAAGCCCGCCCTTAAGGCGCTCTCGTTTTTTAATACCCTGTTTTCTCATAAAAGCAAAAGCCTCGATAAATCCGTGGAAATCGTAAAAAATGTCGGATCCCAAAGCTGCACAACAACATTCCAGGATGAAAACGGGGATGTTACTGTTGTGGCGTGGCTTAAGACCAACCTGCCCGGTGAACGCCACGATACAACAGGAATGGTAAAGGATACCAGGGTTGAACATATAGGCCTTACCATACCCGCAGCCCTTAAAGGCGATGCCACACAGTATACAGAGCTGGGAGAAGCACAGAAGTATACGAATGTAACAAGAAAAAATGGTGCAACCATTCTTAACGGCATAACGCTTAAAGGCGGCGAAATATTCATTCTGAAAATTAAAAAGTAAAATTAATTCATAATTCAAAATTCAAAATTCATAATTCTATGAAACTAAGTCCCGAACATATTACAAAAGAAAATTTCCAGAAGTTTGGAAAAGTGGTCACTTTCCCCTCGGGAGAGCCCACCTCCCAGGCTCAGGATTATAAATTCTGGTCCGATATTGCCAGCTACCAGATTGACGGCGATACTGAAATCGGCATTTGCACGGTCTATAAACAGCCCCAAAGTGAAATCAGCGGAATGGAACGCCACCTTGATACCCCTGAGGTACTGATCCCTATTGACGCTCCTTTTACTCTTCCCCTCCTTTTGGAAGGAGACAAAGAGGAAAATGCACAAGCATTCCAGGTAAACGTGGGTGAGGCCGTGGTAATAAATAAAGGGGTCTGGCACGGGGCCTGCCTGCCGGTTAAAGTTGAGCAGTCCTCATACTTTGTCATCTTCCGCAGAAGAACCCCGTATGAGGACGTAGAGAAAAAGGACGTCGCAACCCTTGAAATAACTGATTAATCACAAAAGAAAGCAGAAGAACTTGTTTACAGTATCAAATAAAAGATTACAGATCACATTAGAAGATAAACCTTTTAGAGTTCACGAAATATTAAACCTGGAAACAGGACAGAGATTCTCCACGGGCGGAAAACAGTCGGTCATAATGCGCGTCCCGAGCCACGTGTCCGAGCCTGCAATACTCGACAGCCTGGAGGAAATTGAGCCTTCCACATCAGGCGTCAGCTTCACGCTTTCGGATGAAACAGGAGGCTATAAAGCCCATATAATGATCTCGGAGTCGGATGAGGGAGTTAAGTTCCACATGAAGGCCGCGGGCCCTGAACCCATATGGATGGCCGAGTGGAGGATCTCAGGGCTGGAACTTGATAACGTTATTGTCCCGGCTCTCGGCGGACAGATGCTTACAAAAGATATGATGCCTGACACTACTCTCAGCTACAAGTACCCTTTCTGGTGGAACGCGCAGTTTGTAATTGGCGAAGGTAAAGGAGGTGGCCTCTGGCTGCATACAAAGGAAAGCGCTCCAAAGTTCAGGCTACTTAGAGTAAGCCGTGCTGAGAAGTCCTTCGGTTTTACGCTGGGCTTTGAAGCCGAAGCCCCCTTAAAGAGCAGCACTCTTGAGGCCGTGTGGTTCATGGAAGGCTACAAGGGAAGCTGGAAACGCCCCGTTGACCGTCACCGCAAGTGGCTTGAAAAAGAATTTAGTCTCACAAAAATTAAAGACAACCCCCACTTCCCAAAATGGGCGCGAGACATTAACTTTATCCTGGAAGTCTGGGGAATGCGCAAGGACACGAGTGAACCCCACCATACATTTGACGAGATGAAAGAGCGCCTCAAGGACTTCAGCCGCCTTCACCCTCCTTCGGAGACACTGTTCTATGTTCCGGGCTACGCCGAACATGGAATTGACTCCCATGCGCCCGACTATAACCCGGGCAGGCACTTAGGAGGAGAGGAGAAGTTTAAGGAACTCGTGGACTTTGCACACCAGATGGGCTACCATGTAATGATCCATACCAACGTCCTTGCTATGACCTTCACCCACCCCCTCTACGCTCGGTTTAAGAAATACCAGGTTGTAGACGTCTTCAACCGTCCTCAGGGCTGGGCTATGGATATTGACGGCGACTGGCTTAGCGAGGAATACTTCGCCTATATGAATCCAGGCTACAAGGGATGGGGGGATCTGATGGTTAAAGTACTCGGTGAGCTCATTAGTAAATATCATCTCGACTCTGTTTTCCTGGATCAGACACTGCTTGCGTTTAATGAAAGCAAGGGCCCAAATTTCCTTGCCGGCATGAGGAGCCACATAGAGCGCCTTAAGAGCGCATTCCCGGATGTACTGTTTTCAGGCGAAGGGATCCACGAGCAGGTCATGGAAGCCCTCCCTATGGCGCAGATCCACGGAATTGACAGCCTGGCCGACGTGCACGGAATGGAAGGGCGCAAACGCTGGAAGAAGGTGCACCCCGTTTCATCTTACCTTTTCAGTAAATATACAAGGCTTACTGCACACTTACTTACAAAGTATCCCAATCACCCGGTCTTTAAGCTGCAGGAGGCTTCGTATAAAAAACTGGACGTTATTCCGGCGCTCTGCCTCTACAACAAGTCGCAGAAAATTGATACCCCCGAGGTAAGACAGATGATAAGACGTGCTGAGGAGCTGAAGCAGAAGCTTAACGATGGCAATAAACTGGAAGCTAATAAGCTGGAAGCTGAAAAAATATAAGCCGAAAAAAGGAAAAATTTATGAAACCACTTAAAGCAGCAGTAATCGGAACCGGTTTTATAGGGCCGGCACACATTGAAGCACTCAGAAGAATTGGCAACGTGGAAGTCCGCGGCATCTCATCTCTCGACACCAAAAGCGCAATGGAGCTTGCAGAAAAGTACTCAGTCCCAAGTGTTTATGACAAGTGGCAGAGCGCAGTCTGCGACAAGGAGATCGACATTATCCATAACTGCACGCCGAACAACCTGCACTTTGAGATCAATAAGGCTGCCCTTATGGAAGGCAAACACGTTATATCTGAAAAGCCGCTGACCATGACGTCAAAAGAGTCCGCGGAACTGGTAAGGCTTGCACGTGAAAAAGGCGTCGTAAACGCCGTGAACTTTAATTACCGGTTCTACCCTCTTACACAGCACGCAAAAAGCATGGTTGAAAAAGGGGATCTGGGGCAGATATACCTCGTGCACGGGCATTACCTTCAGGACTGGCTTTATTACAACACGGACTATAACTGGCGCCTTGAGACTGAGATATCGGGAAAGTCGCGTGCCGTAGCCGACATAGGCTCCCACTGGTGCGACCTCGTGCAGTTTATTACAGGAAGCAGAATTACAAGGGTCATGGCAGACCTTCTTACAGTGCATAAGACAAGGAAAAAGCCCCTCCGGGAAGTTGCAACCTTTAAGGGGAAAGAAAAAAAGATGAACGGGAAGTTTGAAGACGTTGAAATTAAAACCGAGGACGCGGCTTCAGTCCTCATCCGGTTTGAAAACGGCGCTCACGGCGTCTTTACAGTCTCGCAGATAAGCGCCGGAAGAAAAAATAATTTTTCCTTCGAAATTGACGGCAGTAAGAAAGCCGTCTCCTGGGACCAGGAAGAGCCCAACAGCCTCTGGATAGGCTACAGGGAAAAGGCAAATGAAGTCCTTATAAAAGATCCCTCGCTGCTGGACAAAAATGCAAGGCGCTACGCCCATTACCCCGGCGGCCACCCGGAAGGATACCCCGACGCGCCAAAGAACCTCTTCATGAATGTCTATAATTTCATATTAAAGGGAAAGGACCCTCTTAAGGATAAGTGCGACTTCCCCACCTTTGAAGACGGCCACCAGGAGATAAAAATTGTTGAGGCAATCCTCAAAAGCAATAAAGAAGAAAAGTGGATTGAAGTCTAATTCATAATTCAAAATTCATAATTCATAATTCAAAACTTATCACATGGGGAAATAAATGAAACTTGGATTTTTAACTGCCTGCCTGCCAAAATTAAAGCTGGAAGACCTCGTAAAATGGGCTTCTCAGGAGGGCTTTCAGAGCCTTGAACTGGCCTCTTGGCCTGTTAAATCAAAACGCGACTACCAGGCGCGCCAGATTGATGCGGCTAATTTTAAGCCTGCGGATGCCGAAAGAATAAACGCGCTTTTTAATGAGCATAACCTTACCATATCTTCCCTTGCCTATTACGATAATAACCTTCACCCCAATCTTAAGAAAAGAAAAGAATATCACGACCACCTGAAAAAAGTGATCAATACGGCCTCCATGCTTGGAGTAAACCTTGTGGGCACTTTTGTGGGGGGACGCCCCGATAAGTCCCCAACGGATAACATGAAGGAAATCGGCAAGGTCTTCCGCACTCTCGTAAAATATGCAGAGGACAAAGGTGTGCGCCTTATGATTGAAAACTGCCCTATGGAAGGGTGGCTTAAGTTTGCAACGCCCGGCAACTACGCATATTCACCTGAACTCTGGACGGCTCTGTTTAATGAGGTCCCGAGCGACAGTTTCGGCCTTAACCTAGACCCCTCGCACCTCTACTGGCTCGGCATAGACTACCTCGAGGTAATTAAGGATTTTAAGGACAAAATATTCCACGCGCATGCAAAGGATACTGAGATATTAACTGAGGGGCAGTATGAATACGGATTTTTCGGCCGCCAGATAGATCCCATACCATGGAAGTCGGGCTGGTGGCGCTACCGCATACCGGGCCTGGGCGAAATTGACTGGAACAGGTTTATTTCCACGCTGCAGGATAACGGCTACAACTATGTTATTTCAATTGAGCACGAGGACCCCGTCTGGGAAGGCTCGGAAGAAAAAGTTAAAAACGGCCTTAAGCTTGGCCAAAGGCACCTTTCACCATTTGTCATTTAATAATTAAAGGAAACGGGATTAGTAATATGAGGCATCTTATAAAAGACACGTATTTCCCATTTGGCTCACAGTATTACCGCGCACCCTCACCCCTGGAGGAGGACTGGGAAGAGGACCTTAAAAATATGGCCGCACTCGGCTTTAATACGGTTAAGTTCTGGGTCCAGTGGAGATGGAATAACCCTTCCGAGGGTGAATATTATTTCGACGACATAGACCGCCTGATGGACCTGGCCTCTAAATATAATCTCAGGGTAATGCTGAATACGATATTCGATGTGGCCCCGGCATGGATCTATGCTAAATACCCGGATGCCTCAATGATTACTCTTGACGGACGGAAGACCGGTCCCCAGACACAGCCCCACCGCCAGATAGGAGGCCTGGGATACTGCTTTAATCACGACGAGGTCGTTGAGCATATGATCAGTTTCCTCAAGGAAACCGTAAACCATTTCAAGAATCACCCTGCCCTTGAAATCTGGAACGTTGCAAGCGAACCCGAACTTACAAGCAGCATGGCTGAGATGAGGCTCTATGCCGATAACGCCGAAAAGATGGGCGATATGCTCTGCTACTGCGAACACTGCAGGACTAAATTCAAAATATGGCTTCATGAAAAGTATGGCGGCATAAAAAGTCTTAACGATGCGTGGAACCGCAACTACCGCTCTTTTGAAGAAGTTGAAATCCCAAAAACACGCAACACATTTAATGACGTTGTGGACTGGAGAATGTTTTTCGTTGGTACAATAGGCGAAAACGTCAAAAGGCGCTTCCTTGCTGCTCATGAAGTGGATAATGGGGCTCACCCCCTTATGTGCCACCACGTCTTCATACAGGGCTTCCCCGTTACTTCAACTGCAAGCGACCCGTGGAACGTTGGAAAGTACGGCGACCTGCACGGCTTTACCCAGATGGATGACGCAATGATGATTGACGTCCTGCGCTCATGCGCCAAGGGTAAACCCGTCATCTCAGCCGAAATGCTCATGCTCCCGGGCTACACACTCGATATGCCCAGGTTTATTGACGCTAACGACGTAAAAAGACTCATCTTCCGCGGCGTTGCAGGTAACTTAAAAGGCTTCATCTTCTGGCAGTACCGCCCGGAAATCCTTGGGCGCGAGGCCCCGACGTGGGGGCTTACAACTCTTGACGGAAAGCCGACCTCCTGGCTTAAAGCGTTTTCAGAGGTGGGGCACGTTCTGCAGAATAACGCGGACTTCCTCCTGGATGCCAAACCTCTTAAGGCCGAAGTAGCCATTCTGTATAATCCTGAAAACCAGGTGTTTGCCTGGGCCTCAACGGGTAACGAGAAAACAGCTACCAATTCACTCTTAGGAGTCCACCGCGCTTTGTATGAGCATAACTACGTTGTAGACTTTATCCACCCCATGGAGTTTGAATGGGACGTGCTTCAAAACTACAAGGTTCTTTATATACCTTTCCCCTACTGCTTAAGCGAAAAGATTTGCAAAGCCCTCGATAAATGGGTAAGTGAAGGCGGTGTGCTTATTGGTGAGGCCTACTTTGCCGGATGGAACGTTGAACATGGTCACCACGAAAGGGTGATCCCGGGCTACGGATTAGACAAGGTCTTTCAGGCGCGCCAGGGCGTGGTTGAACCGGCATCCCTGAATTCAGTTGCGGAAATAGACATTATTAAGGACTTGTCCTACGTAAGAAAAGGAGAAAAGATAAAAGAAAATATTTCCAAAGAGGTCTTAAGATTCCAGCCGGGCGTTGCCAATCCCTTAAGCAGCAGCAATTCAGTTGAAATGGAAATAGTTAAAGACCTCCCGTACATAAATGAAGGCGACAAGGTTAGAGGCACAATAATAAAAGAAACACTTATTTCAGAAGGCGCCGAAGTAATTGCTCGCTTTTCAACGGGTGAGGCTGCAATAACTTTGTCTCAGTATGGAAAAGGAAAAGCCATACTTATAGGCTCTTACCTTGGCCTTTCTTTCTTCCGCAATGAAAATCTCTTAAACGGGGAACTCATTGCAAGCCTGGTTGAAATGAATGCCCGGATTGAAAAGCCTTATGTTTTTGGAAACCAGAAGGTAAGAGCCGACCTGCTTAAAGGTAAAGATGATAAGATTATGCTTATTGTGCAGAACCTTAAGCACCAGGCCTCTGAAGTGATGCTGAGGCTCCCGCTTAAAGACGTAAAGTGCATGAAAGAGCAGTTTACGGGTGAAGACATAAAGCTCATTCAGGATGGTGATGGCTCAGTTGTATCCGTTAAAGTCGAAGGAAAGGAAGTCAGGGTTTATTGTGCTTAACTGGTTCAGTGAATATAGTTCAGATACTTCGGTAAAAAGAAATTTCCTGATCAATGTGGCCGACGGCTCACTGTATGCTTTTGCAATGAGCTTTATTTCTCTTACCGTGGTAATGCCGGTTTTTGTAAGAGCCATCGGCGGCAGCAACGTGGCTGTCGGGCTTATCCCGATCTTCTGGACCGTGGGCTTTAATTTTCCGCAGATACTTGTTGCTAATTATTCCAGCCGGTTCCCCTTAAAGAAAGTGCTCCTTCTTAAGACTGCACTGGGGCAGAGGCTCCCCTGGCTTCTTCTTGCGGCACTGAGCTACTTTGTTCTGGAAAGTGCCAATAGCAGCACGGGGCTCATAATTTTCTTCTTCTGTTTTCTGCTCGCAGCGGTTGCAGGAAGCATTAACCTCCCGGGCTGGTTCGACCTTGTTGCAAAGCTTACTCCTGTAAAGCTGCGCGGAAGGCTCTTTGCAAGCCGCGTTATTTTTGGCGCCGTACTTGGAATCGTGGGGGGATGGTACGTAAAAGTGGTGCTCGGCCACTGGCAGTACCCCCACAGCTTTTCCCTGCTTTTTTTGAGCGCTTTTCTGGTCATGATGGTTTCATACGTCTTTCTTACTTTAATCAAAGAAGACAAGCCTGACATGCAGGAAAAGCACATGAGCTATGGCGAATTTTTCAGAATGCTTCCCGGCATACTGAAAAAAGAGAAGAACTTCAGGAATTTCCTCATCGCGGATTCTCTTCTCATCATAGCACTCATGGGGGAAGTGTTCTACAGCCTGAACGCCCTTAAAAAGTTCTCCCTGCCGGACAGCTATGTGGGCAACTTTACAATTATTATAATGACCTTTTCAATCGTTGGAAATATATTCTTCGGGTATTTAGGCGACCATTTCGGCCACAAGCTTAATATGCTTCTTGGTGCCTGCTTTACCACAATGGCATGCCTTGCTGCTTTAATGGCGCCTGACGCTGCAAGCTATTCCCTGGTCTTTATAGGCTCCGCCTTTACCGCCGGCGTCTATCAGCTCTCAAAGCTTCCAATAATAGCTGAACTCTGCGCCGAGGAAAACCGCCCCACATACGTGGCGCTTTCAAACATGATATCATCTCCTTTCAGCTTGGCAGGGCTCTTTGGAGGCTACATTGCAAACCGCTACGGCTACAATATGGTTTTCACACTGGCTGCAATCTTTGCCGGAAGCTCTGCCTTGTGGCTTTTCTTTGCCGTCAAAGAACCGAGGAAAAATGCTGTTCAGGAAATAACTGAAGAGGCATAAATAAATTTAATTTTAAGACAATGGGAGTATCACTGTGAAGGTTAAAACTTTTGCCGTTATTCTTTTTCTTGTTTCAGCATTATATGCACAGGAAGGCCGGCTGCACAGAAATATAAAGCCAGATGAACGCTATAAGACAGACGTTCTTTTAATTGTGGCTCATCCGGATGATGAGACTGCAGTGGGCGGATACCTTGCCAAGCTGATCTTTGATGACAACAAAAAAGTTGCCGTAATTTATACTAACCGCGGACAGGGGGGCGGAAATTCCTATGGCAACGAGCAGTCATCTGCCATGGGAGAGATCCGTGAAATTGAAGCCCGCAAGGCTCTTTCAAAGTTCGGAGTAGACCACGTGTGGTTCTTAAACGGCTACGACACTCCCGGCCAGGACGTCCTGCACGCGCTTAAAAATGTGAACCATGGTCAGGCTCTTGAAAGCATGGTAAGACTCCTCAGGCTTACCCGCCCTGAAGTTATCCTTACATGGCTTCCCCACTTTGTGGCCGGTGAAAACCACGGCGACCACCAGGCCTCAGGCGTTATTGCTACAGAAGCCTTCGATATGGCGGGAGACCCTACTGTGTTCCCCGACCAGGTGGCAATGCCCAGGGAAAGAGCCGACATAGGAAACTTTAACGAGGGGCTTACTCCCTGGCAGGCAAAGAAGATCTATTACTTCTCTGATGCCGACTCGGAAGTGGTCGCTCCGGGACCTAAGTTCAACCTTTCAGAAGTCTCACCCTCAAAGAAGGTCCCTTATTACGAACTTGCTGCCGACCTCCACACGCCGCACCTGACGCAGGGGGATGTAGCCGATATGGGAATTAAGGCACAGAAGACCGGCGACTACAAAGAGTTCCTGAATTACCTTAACAGATTCCACCTCATTTTCGGTAAGGCGGTTGTACCCTGTAAACCCGATGGCGAAACCTTTGAAGGCGTAAGGCCGGGCAGCCACGCTTACGTAGCCCCCAGAGGCTATGTGCCGGAGAGGCAGGAAGGGGTCACAATGCAGCTTGGCGGACCGTTTTATTTTTATCATGACTTCTGGCGCGCTCATAATATTGAAAACCTGGGCCCCATTGTCAAGCCCGAGATAAACGTTGCATTCGGAAGCTACCTTAACGTCCCCATCATTCTTAAAAATAATACCAGTGATTCCGTTGTAGTAACGCTTAAATCCCAGCTGCCCGAAGGCTTTAAGCTTTCTTCAGGCGATGGAAATTATTTTCTGGCTCCGGGAGAAACCTATCCTGTTGAGACCTTTATGTTTACTCCGCAGGAAGCCCCCAAAGGAGGGCTTAACGTTACCTGGAACGCTTCAGTAAACGGAAAACAGGTGGGATCCCTCAGCATAAAAACGTATTTAAGCGAGTGGACACTACCCCAATAAAGGAATTATTATGAATATCAGGAAATTCCATATCACAGGCCTTTTCCTTTGCCTCTGCCTCTGCCTTCCCCTTCAGGCACAGGTGCTTGATCCTTCAATTGACAGGGCCGATGAGCCTTTCTGCTACTTTAGCAAGCCGACCGACGTAATAGGCGTTATGGATGGTAAAGAAGGCACACTTGTTACACCCGAGGGGTACTTCTACACCGGTTCGGGTGAACTGATGTTCTTTACCGGTAACCCTCCCGTAGCTGTAAACCAGAGGGTTAAAACGCTTCTTCATGGCTACCTTCCTGTAATTGAATATAACTTCGACCGTGAAGGCATTCATTACAGCCTGGAGGCATTTGCCCAAACGCTTGACGGAAATCCTGAAAGTCCCCTTATTAACTTTATCAGGGTTAAAATTAAAAATACTGACACTAAGACCAGGTTGGCTTATTTTACAACTGGTGTCAGATATCAAAACGATGAGAACACCGACTGGGGAGTTGGAGATAACCGTTTCGGACGCCCATGGAAGGCTAAAAAGCTGGGGGAATTTGAACAGGCAGGCGACACCTTTAACGTGCACAGTGAATATTCATTTACAGACGACGCGTTCTTAAAGGATGGCCGCCTCATGTATACTTTCCCGAAAGAAAACATGACCGAGAAGGTAATGACACTTAAGACCGGATACAATGAACCGGGTTACAATTCGGCGGCAAAAATCCTGATCCTTCCTACTACTCCCGTAGGCATAGTTCATTATAAGTTCTTCCTTGAACCGGGTAAGGAGGCAAGCCTCGACTTTAAGGCGCCTTATGTCGCAATTGATAAAAATGACCCCGTAGTTCAGCAGATGATTAAGGCCTCATATGATGAATACCTGGATAGGACGGTAAAATTCTGGGATAGTATTCTTTCCCGCGGAATGGAAATAACCCTTCCCGAGGAAAAGGTAAACAATACCTTTAAGGTTAACCTTTTCTACGACCTCATAGCCAGGAACAAGCACGGGCAGGACTACGTGCAGAATGTAAATGAGTTTAATTACGACCAGTTCTGGATAAGGGATGCCGCTTCCATTTTAAGAATGTATGACATCTCGGGCTATCACGACCTTGCCCGCCAGGTGCTGGACTTCTTCCCCCGCTGGCAGGATTCTACCGGGAATTTTATCTCTCACGCAGGACAGCTGGATGCCTGGGGTCAGGCCATGTGGGCCTACGGAGAGCACTACCTCATAACGGGCGACAAGGCCTTTGCCGAAAAAGTCTACCCTTCTGTCCAGAAGGCTTTCCTCTGGCTTAAGAAAACTCTTGAACAGGATTCACTCCACCTCTTCCCCGTTGCAACGCCTGGGGATAATGAAGATATCACGGGACGTGTAACAGGGCATAACTTCCTGGCTTTAGCCGGACTTAAAAATGTAATCGTCCTTGCAAATGCCCTTGGCAGAACTGAAGACGCGAAAACTTACCAGGCGGAATATGATACATATTTTTCAAACCTGATGAAACGCCTTAAGGAAGTAACCTCGAAGACTGACGGCTATATAACTCCGGGTCTCGATAAGCTTGGCGGAAACGACTGGGGCAACATGCTGACCCTCTACCCTGAAATAATTCTTGACCCCTTTGATCCTATGGTTACTAAGACTCTTGAAGTTACGCGCTCAAAGTACCAGGAAGGAATTATGACCTATGCACAGGGGCGCTACCTCCATCATTATTTAACAATGAATAACACACAAAGCGAGCTCATCCGCGGCGAGCAGGAAAAAGCTCTCCAGGAATTCTACGCAGTACTGATGCATACGGGATCTACTCACACGGGTTTTGAATTTTCAATATTCCCATGGGGTAACAGGGACTTTATGATGAACCTTACTCCTCACGGATGGTTCTCGGCCGAATTCCGAACACTCTTAAGAAATATGATGGTGCGCGAGGAGAAAAGTGACCTCCACCTTTTCAGCGCCCTTTCACCCGAATGGTTAAAAGAAGGCGATAAGATAGCGGTCCATAAGGCTCCAACAAATTTCGGCATGGTTAATATGGATCTTAGCGTAAGAAATGGCGGAGCGGATCTTAAGCTTGACAATAAGTTTACCAGTAACCCTTCTAAACTCATTCTTCACCTGCCGTACTTTATGGCGGTTAAATCAGTAAGGGCAGACGGAAAAACAGTTGCGGTAAGCAATAATTCTGCCTTCCTGCCGGTAAATACAAAGGCAGTCGCAATAGAGTGGGCAAAACAGAAGAACTACCCAGAGATGAGCTACAATAAGGCAGTTGAGGACTATAAAAAAGAGTACAGAGAGAAATACCAGGAATCTTTAACAAAATAGTATAAACATTTTAGAGAGGTACGCCATAGACCGCAGGGAATTCATAACCAAAACCACTCTGGCTGGGGCAGGAGCCTTATTTATACCTAAATGGCTCCAGGGCATGCCGGAAGTGCTGACCCGTGGAAGGGTTGCAGCAAAGACTCTCCAGGGAGAACTATTATTTAAACCCTACTACGTACAGAAAGGGCGCGGCCCGAACCTCCTCGACTGGGCCTATGCAAGCGACAAAAACTGGGACGCTTTCCATTCCAATATCACTGCCGGAAAAGACGGCGTGAAAGTCTCTGATACCGAAGGCGTTGACAAGTTCGGAATTGACGTTCGGTGGAACGTCGAAGGCTTTGGCTACATTTATATTACTGCCGATAACGGGGGCGAATTCTACACGCTTCCCAAGGAAGGAAAACAATCTGAACTAAACCTCAACTATGAGCTTGCAAAAAGCCGCGTCCACAGAAACAGAAGACGCCTTAAAAAGTTTACAGATGAAACCCCCGGCTGGAAAGCAGCCAAAGACGCTCAGGCATTCCTGGATCTCTCGGAAGATTTCCTCTCCGATGCCGAAAAATATATGCAGGATAAAGAAAAATGCGCAGAGTTTTCACAGACCGCACTCTACTACGCGATGTGGGGAGGAGAAAAGCTGGAGCTTAGTAAGGCTCAAAGCGATATAGAAAAGCGCGGCTTCCGCCCGAACTTCTTTATCGGATGCGACGCCCGGGGCTTCTATCAGATGGATCCCGACACATTTATGGAAGAGTTTACGGCTTTATTTAACTACGCCACAATTACGCATTACCTTAAAAGCAACTCCTATCAGGATTTTGAACCTGTTGAAGGCGACCCCCGCTTTGACTTAAGGGACGCGGTCTTAAGACAACTAAGAAATAAAAACATTACCGTCGAAGGACGCCCCTTGTTCTGGTTCTATGAGACCGTAACGCCCGACTGGCTGAGGAAGAAAACTTATGATGAATTAAGAAAATACATCGAAAAGCACGCCCGCACCGTTGTCTCCCACTACGGAAGCGAGATGTACGCCTGGGAAGTTGTAAATGAAATTCACGACTGGGCAAATGAACTTCAGCTTAATAACGAGCAGATAGTTGAAATTACACGCCTTGCCTGTGACGTAGCAAAGGACACGAACCCGAAGGTTAAAAGACTCATAAATAACTGCTGCCCATATGCCGAATACGTACAGCTTAAAAAGTGGGGTAACATTGATGCAAAGTACCACCAGAGGACGCCGCATCAGTTTATGCAGAACCTCGTGGACGCTGGAGTCGATTTCAACATTACAGGCCAGCAGATGTATTTCCCGTACAGGGATCTGCAGGATACAATAATACTTGTTGAACGCCTTGAGAAGTTCGGGCGCCCCGTGCAGCTGACCGAAGTTGGCGCAAGCTCGGGCCCTACAAAAGATTCCATATTCTCAGGCAGGCTCGACCTTCCAAAGGAACCCTACGTATGGCACCGCCCGTGGGACGAGGAGCTTCAGGCAGACTGGCTTGAAGGCATGTACTCACTGGCATACAGCAAACCGTGGATAGAGGCAATTAACTGGTACGACTTTGTCGATCCTTACGCATGGATTAAAAATGGCGGCCTTCTTTCATCCCCGCAGGGAGAAAAGAAACCGGCTTACGACCGCCTCATGAAACTGGAACAGTACTGGAAATCACTTCCCACGAAATCATAAATTATCGTAACTTAAGTTGAGGTCCAATTGAAAACAATTTCACGAAGAGAGTTTTTGCGCTACAGTGCCTTAGGAGGCGCGGCCCTTGCAGCCTCACCACTTTATTCAGGCTGGGAAAGGATTTTTGCCCGTACGCTGAACAGCCCGGCCCTCGTTCCCTACCCCCATCCCTGGATGCCTAAGATGGATTTTGTGTACCTGGCAGATGAAAATGAGGACCCGTTTAAGAGCCAGGCTGCAATTACACAGGACGGAATCGTGGTCCCCCAGGACCTGGGAAATAAAAAGTTTTCCATAAATACACGCTGGTTTGTCGAAGGCTTCGGCTTTATCTGGCTTTCTGCCGATAACGGAGGGGAGTTCTTTTCGGCCGCTAATTTTAGCCCAAAAGGAAGCCTTAACTACGAGTTCGCGCGCTCCCGCGTAATGCGAAACCGTAAAGTGAAAGCAAAATATGAGAGCCAGGGCGCACAGTTTTCAAGCGAAGTAAAACACCTTACTGCAGCCTCGGAAGAACTTTTTGAAGACGCCGGGAAAAAACTCTCCAGCGGAGAAAAAAGTGCCCGCCTTGCAGATAAGGCTCTTGAATATGCCCTCTGGGCCGGGGAAAAAATTGAGCTCGAGAAGGCGGCCTTCGAAATTGCAAAACGCTCTATTAACAATAACGTCGCCTTCGGATGCGAAAGCCGGCAGTACGTTTGGGCCAGAAGCGAGGAATTCCAGAAAAGGTTTGTAGAGCTTTTTAATTTTTCCACAGTAACTCATTATGTGTGGGATTCATGGTATGAACTTTTTGAGCCGCGCGAAGGCTACTACAACTGGGGCATTAAAGACGACATTGTAAACTGGCTCCTGGAAAATAATATTACAATTCAGGGGCGCCCGCTTTTCTGGTTTCACCCCACGGTTACACCCGACTGGCTTAAAAATAAAAACTTTGACGAGCTGAAGAAATACGTCGAAAAGCACACAAAGGACCTGGTAAGCCACTACGGCGACAAGATTCAGCAGTGGGAAGTTATAAATGAGTACCACGACTGGGCTAACATACATAACCATACGCCCGAGCAGATAACGGAAATTGTGCGCCTTGCATGCGACAAGACCAAAGAAGTTAATCCTAAAGTGGTAAAGATACTTAATAACTGCTGCCCGTGGGCTGAGTACGCGGCAAGAGGCAGAATGGCAAGAATGGACGCTACACGCCCCTTACGTTCACCAAGAAAATACCTTGAAGACGTAACAGAGGCCGGAGTGGACTACGACGTCCTCGGAATCCAGATCTACTTCCCTGCGCGCGATTTGTCAGACATAGTGCGCTTGCTAGAAAGGCTTGAAACATTCGGCAAACCGATCTATATAACCGAGATCGGCGCCTCCGCAGGACCAAATAATAAAATGGTTGCCTCAGGCGATATGAAGCTTCCCGAGGGGCCTTACGACTGGCACCGCCACTGGGACGAGGAGCTCCAGGCCGACTGGCTGGAGCAGGTCTATAACCTTTACTACAGCCGCCCGTCCATTAAGGCAATTAACTGGTACGACTTCTCCGACTTCCGTCCCTTTATCCCGGGCGGCGGACTGGTTCGTGAAGACTGCTCAACCAAGATCTCTTTCTCCAGGATGAAAGAGCTTCTTGGCGCGTGGAATAAGCTTCCCCGCGGCGCAAAAATTTAATTTATAGGAGATAATGTTCTAATGACACCAAAGGAAAGAATACTTACTGCAATGAAAGGCGGAGTTGCCGACCACGTGCCCGTAAGTCCCGATATATCCGTAATGGTCCCCGACCGCCTGACAGGTCGTCCGTTCTATGAAATCCATTTGGACGGTCGCGAGCATAACGGCTGGACCTCGGCAACGCACAGCGAGGCTTACGTCAGTGCGGTAAAATATTTTGATATGGACGGCTTCTACATGTACGGCGGCCTTAAGGAATTGCGCCCTGAAGGCGCCCCGGAATTTGTAACTACAATTAAAGACTCCCCTGAAGGAAAAGTAGCCGAAAGAGTCTGCCGCACTGAAAAAGGTGACCTGACGGAAAAAGAGATCTATTTTAAGGATGAACCACCCTGGAGGCTCGAAAAACCTGTAAAAAACCTCCATGAGGATTTTGAAAAGCTGCAGCTTTTAATGGGCTGCGGAGGCTGGAAATGGGAGACAAAGTTTAACGACCGCGGGCGCATGGGGGATAACGGAATTTATATGGGAATGGTGCCGGTATTCCAGGACTGGTGGTTTTTCTACCGCGACGGTGGCTTTGAGACTATGTTTATGGATTTTATGATGGAGTCTTCCTTCATGGACCGCGTGCACGAGTTCTGGATGGAGTGGTCTCTTGCAAACGTCCGTGCAATGATTGAAGCTAAGCCCGACGTCATAATGCTTGGGGGATCAAGTGCAAGCCTCAGCGTAAGCTCACCCCAGATATTCCGGAAATATGAGCTCCCCTTTATAAAAGAGGCCACAAAAATATGCAAAGAAAAAGGCGCAATCTCGCACCTGCACATCTGCGGAAAATCGTGGCAGCTGGTGGAAATGGTTGCCGAAGAGACAGATCTTATGTCCATGGAGCCTTTGGAAGAGCCCCCGTCGGGCAATGTGGACTTGAAAGAAGCCAAAAGGCGCGTTGGAAGTAAGCTCTGCATTAAGGGCAACATTAACACAACCGACTTCATGCTTAATGCAACGCCCAAAGAAATAGAAGAAAAATCCAAACGCCTTATTGACGATGCCGCGCGTGATGGCGGCTTCATACTCTCCACCGGCGACCAGTGCGGCCGCGACACCCCCGACGCCAATTTATTTAAGATGGTGGAAGTAGCCAAAACCTACGGCAGGTATTAGAATTTCGCTCTGGATATTATTAGTCATCCTGCTTTATTTATCCTTGAATAAACACGGATACAATTATGAAGAAAATATTCTGCATATTGCTTTTAAGCTCAATGCCTGTTTTTGCCCAGAAGGTCGTGCTTGACGAAATGTCGGCTACAGTATGGGGTCAGCAGCAGTTGATAAAAGGGCATATTGAAGGACTTATAGTAAATAACGCCACACTTTTTCTTAATGGCAAAAGTCAAAACGTTAGCGTAGCTCCCGACAGCTTTACCTTCTCCGCACAATTAAAAATTGGCGAAGGCTTAAATGCGGTTTATGTCACCGCCGACAGCATGGGAAAAACCGCTCTTTCGGATACACTGAAGCTGACCTTGGGCTACAAACTTCGCCCCGAAATGTATGCCTATGCGGAAGTCCAGGGAAGAACTGTCACACTTAAAAGCGAGGTAATTGAAAACCCCGACAGCGCACAGCTTACATACACGTGGAACGCTGACCCTCTTAACCCGGCTTCTGTTGCGCTTGCATCTGTGACGGGAAACAGTACCACTTTCAGCATGCCTCAGGATATAGCTAAGGGGGAATATTATTTTAATCTTACCGTTGCTGCCTCAGACGGCGACACGGTAAAAGCCCGCACGTATGTCACCGTGGATACCTCGGGAATTAAACCCTTTAACATTAAAACAGATCATGCGGAGTGGATAGATAAAGCGGTTATCTATGAAATATATCCCTATACTTTTACCGAGTCCAATCAGTTTAAGAATATTACAGCTAAAATTCCTGAACTTGTCTCGCTCGGCATTACTGCCATCTGGCTTCAGCCGGTTTACAGCACCCATGGCGGCGGCATGGGATACGACGTTACAGATTACTTTTCCTTAAGAAGCGACCTGGGAAGTGAGGCCGATCTGCGTGAGCTGATAAGAACTGCCAAAGAAAATAAAATTAAGGTGATGTTTGATTTTGTGGCTAATCATACTTCCATTTATCACCCCTACGCCCAGCAGTCAGTAAAATATAAGGAAAAGTCGCATTACTGGAATTATTACCAGCGGAAGAAAAGCCCTTCCGGAACTCCGTATTCAATGCATGAAAATACTGCCGACGGCCTGTTCTGGAATTATTTCTGGAAAGAACTCCCGAATCTGAATTTTGATAATCCGGAGGTTCAGCGCTGGATACTGGAAGCCGTAAAGTACTGGCTCGTAAAGTACGACCTCGATGGATACCGCTTAGATGCCATATGGGGAGTAACGGCCAGAAAACCTGAATTTACAAAAGAGCTCCGCCTGGCGCTCAAAAGAATTAAACCCGACTGTTTGCTCCTGGGAGAGGATAAGGCTTCATGGCCCGAGGCTTTCGATGAAAGGTTCGATGCGGCATTCGACTGGACAGCTTCCGAAAGCTGGGTCTCGCAGTGGGTGTGGCAGACCAGCTACAGTCAGACAAGCAACCCGACAATATTTAATACAAACTTCACCAACGGGCGTTCAGCTCCTCTTAGAAATTCACTTACAAATAATGGCAAAGGCTACGCTCCTAATGCTAAGATATTAAGATTCCTTGAAAACAACGACACGTATCATTTTTTAACGCACCACACGCTCGATCAGACAAAGATGGCTGCGGCACTGGAGTTTTCCTTAAACGGAATCCCGATGCTTTACAACGGCCAGGAGGCAGGCATTACAGGGCATGCATACGACGATTATCCCACTTATACTCCGGGCGTGCCAATAAAGTCGACGGACAAAAAGGGGCTCTTCCCATATTACCAGAAACTGATCGATTTCAGAAAAACCGTTCCTGCGCTCTACAGTAATAACTACGAGGAAGAAACAGTAAGTCCCAATAAAAACGTTTTTGCCTTCCGCAGGTGGGAAAGCAGTCAGAATGTTTTTACAGTCCTCAATATGGATTCAAATCCCGTCAGTGCGCAGCTGACAATTCCTGTAGAAAAACTGGGACTAGACTCTGCAAAGACTTACTACATGACGGATATAATAAGCGGAAAAGTTATTTCAGGAAAACTAAGTGAGCTTGCGGCCCTGAAGCTGGATATGAACGGCTACTCGGCTTCAGTTATGCTTCTTGCCGATACGGCCATGGTGGTCTCGGGAGTTGACGTGGCACAAAACACGGTGCCCGAATCCTTTGCCATGGCGCAGAACTACCCGAACCCCTTTAACCCCTCAACTTCCATCCGCTACAGCATAGATAAAAGCGGTCCTGTAAGCCTGAAGGTTTACGACATCCTGGGCAAGGAAGTGGAAGTGCTTGAAGAGGGTTATAAAAATGCAGGCAATTATACGGCGGTATTCAATGCCTCAAAGTATGCCAGCGGAATATACCTCTGCCGCCTGCAGTCTTCAGGCCGCGCTCTTACAATGAAGATGCTGCTCTTGAAATAGTAAGAAGCTAATAAAACACAATGCCAAAGAGAGGTTTAGCATAACACAGCCATAGAGTTCCGGAGGAACGACTTGTCTGTAGAAAACACCTCTCAAAAAAACATTCAGAGCTCCGGAGGAGCGACTTGTAAAAAGGGAATTGACACGCGTATCCGTTAATACAAGTCGCCTCTCCGAGGCTCTGAAGAGAGGTGGTGATCCATCCTCTGCTATAGACAAGTCGTTCCTCCGGAACTCTGAATTGAGGTGGCATTCTTTTTTGTAATGCCTCACCGGGAATTGGCAACCTGGCCGTTTATGCATGCTCGGCTTTACATAACTTAATTGGGATTAGATTTTGCTTAATTACCATTTTATTCTAAATAAATTTTTGGTATAACATGGATATACTTGTAATCGGCGGGACGGGACTAATAAGCACCTCCCTCGTGGAACATCTCCTCGAAAAAGGTCACCGCGTTACGGCTTTTACTCGCGGGGAATCTGAAAACAGGCTTAAACCCCATAAGAACTTAAACCTTCTCGCTGGCGACCGCCGCGAGGAGCATGCGCTTAAAAGCCTGGTCGAAAATAAAACCTATGACGCCGCATATGATATGATCTCATATCACCCTAAAAGCTCTGAACAGGCGGCAAAAGTCTTCCGCGGCAAAGTGGGGCGCTTTATCCACTGCAGCACAATCTCCGTCTATATGGTCTCCAATAACGTGCAGTGCCCTATTACAGAGGACCAGGATAAAGGTGAACTCATGCCCTACTTTGAACGTAACCCCTTCGGTATGGATTACGGCATAAAGAAAAGAGCCTGCGAGGACGTCCTTTGGAAACTCCACGACGAAAAATTATTCCCTGTCAGCATGATAAGGCCCACTTATATTGCAGGCCCTCACGACTTTGCCATGCGCGACTTTTTCTGGATTGAAAGAATCCTGGACGGAAAACCCCTTCTTGTTCCCGGAAGCGGGGACCACGCTTTCCAGGAAGTATTCGTTGAGGACGTGGCTAAAGCTTTCGCAAGCCTCCTTGAGACTGAAGCCTCAATCGGCCAGGCCTATAACGCTGCGGCCGAAGAGATATTCTCGCTTAACGATTACATATATAAGCTTGGAAGCCTCTTAGATAAAAAGCCTGAACTCGTGCACGTGGATCAGGAGGTCTTCGACTCTCTTCCCCTTAGCCGCAATATGAACGGGGATGTCTTCCCCTTTAACGTCAGGCGCACTTCAATTTTCAGTCTGGATAAAATAAAAAAAGATCTTAACTACCATTCCACTCCTTTTGATGAATGGATGAAGAAAACAATCAGCTGGTTTACCAGTGAGTTCAACGGGCACTCTTTCGGCTACGAAAAAAGAGAGGATGAAATCCAATTCATTCAGGAGTGGAAAAATTACCGCAATAATTTACTCAGGGAGTACGTATAATGAAAATTCCAGGTACAGTGCTTCTTTTATTAGCAGCTATTCTTAGCATAATATTAAACCGTAATACCATGGCCCAGCAGGTCTCTTTGGACGGCACGTGGAACTTCGCCGTGGATACGGCGGGAAGTTTTACAATCGATAACGTTAAACTTCAGGCCAAATGGCGTGAGGCTAAAGTCCCCCTCTCCTGGCAGGCGCAGTTTTCAGATCTTCGCGACTACCAGGGCGTCGCATGGTACAGCAGAACTTTTAAGCTGCCTGTCGTAGATAAAACAGAACAAGTCATACTTCACTTCGACGCCGTAGATTACATGGCGGAAGTGTTTGTAAACGGCAAAGCCGCAGGGCGCCACGAGGGAGGCTATACGCCTTTTGAGTTTGACGTAACCCCCCTTGTAACAAAAGGTAAAAACAATGTAACGCTTAGAGTAATGGATCCCGCGGGAACGGAAAAAGGCACCGAAGGCGTAAGCTACTGGAATATCCCTCACGGCAAACAGTCCTGGTACGTTCAGACCAGCGGCATCTGGAGAACGGCATACGTTGAGGTAAAGCCTGAACAATATATAAGCTATGTCCATATTACCCCTTCCAACGACGGCAGCATTGTAATTGAAGGCATGCTCGAAGGAAATTCCTCAAAGAATAATAAAAATGTTGAGATCATTGTAAAAGGTCCCGGCAATAAAAGCGTGCTTAAGGCAAGCGCTCCTGTAGCAGGTGACGGCAGAAGTTTTCGCTACGAGGGGAAAATTCAGAACCCTGGCCTCTGGAGCTTTGAGCATCCTAACCTTTATTCTGCTGATTTTGTCTTGGGTAAAAGTAAAGTAACTGAACGTTTCGGCTTCAGAACAATTGAAGCTAAAGATAAGATGATGTTCTTAAACGGCAAGCCCTTTTACCTAATGGCGGCTTTGGATCAGGACTTTTATCCCGAGACAGTCTACTCCACCCCTTCCGAAGAATACATAAGAGATGAAATGCTAAAGGCCAAAAAGATGGGGCTTAATACCTTAAGATGCCACATCAAGGTGCCTGATACAAGATACCTCAAAGTGGCCGACGAAGTGGGGCTTTTAGTCTGGTACGAAATCCCTAACTGGGATGTCTTTACAACGGATGCCGCAAAGCGCGGCGAAGAGACGCTTTCTCTTATGCTTAAGCGCGACTGGAATCATCCTTCACTTGTAATATTAAGCATCATAAATGAAAGCTGGGGAATCGACCTTCAGAAGGAGGATCAGAGGCAGTGGCTTAAGTCAGCTTTCAACCGCACAAAGGAAATGGCTAAAGGTCGCCTCGTTGTAGATAACAGCGCCTGCTACGGCAACTTCCACCTTAAAACCGACATCAACGACTATCATACATATTATTCAATTCCCGATAACCGCCTTAAGTTTGACGAAACCGTAAAATCTGTTGCAGATCGCCCTGACTGGCTCTTCAGCAAATTTGGCGACGCTGAGGAGACAAAACAGGAGCCGCTCCTTTTGTCTGAATTCGGCAACTGGGGGCTTCCTGAGCTGCCGGATAAGCTCCCGTGGTGGTTTAGCCGCAGGTTTGGTGATATTGAAGTCTCAATGCCTGAAGGCGTCCACAAAAGATTTAACGACTATAACTTTGCTGAGACCTTCGGAAACTATAACTCCCTTGCCTCTGAAAGCCAGAAGGCGCAGTTCATGGCGTTAAAATATGAAATTGAAGAGATAAGGCTTCACCCTGAACTGCAGGGATACGTAATAACAGAATTTACAGACATCAACTGGGAGTCCAACGGGCTTCTTGACATGTGGCGCAATATGAAATATTCGGCAAAAAATATTTCAGACATTCAGCAGCAGGATGTGATTATTCCGCGCCCTGAAAAATACACTTACTGGGCGGGCGAAAACCCTTCAGTTAAACTTTATATCTCGCACTACAGCAGCCAGGATCTGAAGGGTGCAAAACTTAACTGGAAAGCAAACGGGAATCAGAAAGGAAGCCTCCCGGTGGATATTGGCAGTTCAGCCTCAGTAACTGAAATGCCTTTAATCCAGCTTAAGGCATCCAATGTTAAGAAGCCTGAAAAGATGCGCGTCGAGTTTGAACTTGTGGATAAAAATGGAAAACCCTGCGCAAAAAACTTTACGGAAATATTTGTCTATCCGTCCATTGAAAACGCGCAGTACCCTGAAATTACCGTTATGGATCAGCATGAAAATCTTTCACATCTGAAAGAGGTTAAAGGGAATACATCTAATGGAAACTTAATTATAACAAACACGCTGGACGAAAATATCTTAAGCAAACTTGAGAGCGGTTCCCCGGTGCTATGCCTTGTTGACACCCTGACTAAAATTCCAGACTCAATGAAGCTCAAAGTCATCTCAAGAAAAAGCGAATGGTACGACGGCAACTGGGCCAGCAACTTCAACTGGATAAGGCCCGGGCGCGCCCCGTTTAAGGATATCAGCTTCGGCAAATACCTGGGCTTTGAATCCACATACTCAACTCCGCAGCTCGTCATTTCAGGAATAGAACCTCAGAACTTTAAGAACGTCCTGTCCGGAATGTACATCGGCTGGCTTCACCTTAATTCCGCATTCATATATGAGACAAATGTAGGAAAAGGCAAACTCGTCCTATGTACACTGCCCGTTGCGGAAAATTACAATAAAGATCCTTTTTCCAAAACGCTCTTTTACAACCTGGCGCGCTATACGGCCAATACGCATCAACTTTAACTAAAAGGCCAATAAAACAAGATCATTTATCATTACGCAATTACTAAGCCCCGGAGGGGCGCTTTATTTGTAGCCCGGGATGAGGAAACCCCGGAGGGGTGACTGAACCCCGGGGAAGAAATACCAAGCACCCTCCGGAGCCCCGAAGGGGCGACATATTCTATGCGGCACGACAAAATTTGTAAATAATCTTATATACAGGAGAATATAAATGGAAACAACAGAAATTAACATTAAAACAGTTGTTGAACAGGAAATTAAAAAAAATGACGGCATCCTGAGGCTTGAACCCGCCTGGGTGGCAAGGGATTTCCTACCCCCGGGGCGCCGGCTTGGACTGCCGGAAAACCAGTATGAACTTGGCGACCGTGGCGGCATCTGCGAACGCTGGGTCGGGTCCACAACAAAAGCAGACAACAAGGTGGGCGTCCCCTTTGAAGGCTTAAGCTTCCTTATGATCTCCTCCGGCGAACGCATCACGCTTAAAGACGCCGTTGAAAATGCGCCTGAGGCAATAATGGGAACTGAGTATTCAAAGACACACAAAGGCTTAAACCGCCTACCCAAAATATTTGATTACGAGGAACGCTTGCCCTACCACATCCACCAGATGCAGCAGCACGCAAAACTCGTTGGCTGCAACTCCAAGGAAGAAGCCTACTACTTCCCAGAGGAAGTTGAAATGGGTAAAAGCCCTGAAACATTTTTCGGCGTGCATCCCTATATTGCCGAAGAGAAAAAGTACGACCTCCTTCTTCCGCACATGGTGGAATGGAAAGACGACTCCATACTTCAGCACGCAAGAGCCTTTAAGCAGATCTCAGGCGACGGCTTCCACGTCCCCGCCGGCACGCTTCACGCTCCCGGCACGGCGCTTACTATTGAGCTCCAGGAGGACTCAGACGTGTTTTCCATGATGCAGGCAAAAGTGGGCAGCCACACAATAAACAAGGACCTCCTTTATAAGGATGTGCGCCCGGAGGATAAAAAGAAATTCGGCGAAAAGATCATTCTTGAAATGATAAACTGGGAGGTAAGCGGAGACCCTTACTTCTACGAAAACCGCCACACCCCTCCTGTCCTTATTGAAGAAACTAAACAGCGTGGGGGCGAGGAGTACTGGATATTCTACAACACCTTAAGCTTCAGCGGTAAAAAACTTGTTGTTCACCCGGGAGGAAAATTTACTTCAAAAGATAACGGCGTTTATAACATACTCGTCTGGAAGGGCAAAGGACTTTTTGCAGGCTTTGAGATCGAAGGCGGTAACTTTAACCAGGATGAGATCCTCGTTACTTCAGACCGTGCACAGAAGGATCTCACAGTTGAAAACACCGGGCAGCGTGACCTCATAATCTACAAGTTCTTCGGCCCCGATATAAATCGGGACCTCCCAATGCTTAAGCATTACGGGCGCTGAAAACTCCTTCCTTGCGGAATTGCTAAACATAAAACTGAATAACTAAGGGAAATTGTTAAATGGGTATACTTGAAGAGATCAGTAACTGTATAATTAAAGGTCATGCAAACCAGCAGTCCCCTTATCCCCCAGAAATGCAGGGGCAAGAGGGTGTAAGTGAACTCGTGCAAAAAGCTCTGGATGAAGATATCGAAGTCGGCCTTATCCTTAAAGAAGGCCTCATTCAGGGCATGGATGAAATAGGAAAGAAATTTTCTGCAGGTGAATGCTTCGTGCCCGAAATGCTCGTCTCTGCCCAGGCGATGAAGCTGGGAATGAAAGTCCTTGAACCGTACCTTAAAGGTGATGAAACCAGGAAAATCGGCACCGTAATAATAGGCACGGTTAAAGGCGATATGCACGACATCGGGAAAAATCTTGTCGGAATGATTTTAGAAGGCGGCGGCTTCGAGGTAATTGACCTCGGCATAAATACGCCTGTGGAAAAATTTGTCCAGAAGGCAAAGGAACATCCAAAGGCTGTAATCGGCATGTCGGCGCTTCTTACTACTACCATCGGCAATATGAAGCTCGTTGTGGAAGCGCTGCGCTCGGAAGGGCTAAGTAACAAAGTAATTATCGGAGGGGCGGCTGTAAGCCGGAAGTTTATGGAAGAGATCAAAGCAGACGCTTATTCAAGGGATGCGGCTAAGGCCGTATCGATAGTAAAAGAGCTTCTGGGTGTACAGGCCCCCTAAGGAGGGAAGGAATATTGCCGGCTTTTGTTTATCCCCATTTTTATTTTTAATTTAAAATTCTAAATTGGTCTATGAATTACAGAATGCTTGGAAACTCGGGACTTGAGGTCTCGGAAATTTGTTTCGGCGTAATGACATTTACGGGCGAGGACGGCTGGACGCACGTAGGCCGCCTTGACCAGCACGACGCCGATGAACTGACCGGTGCGGCGCTGGAGCACGGAGTAAACTTCTTCGACACGGCGGATAACTACTCCTCCGGAAGGTCCGAAGAAATGCTCGGGCGCGCTTTGGGCCCAAGGCGCAGAGATGCCGTAATTGCAACCAAATGCGGCTTCAGGCTCTTTGAAGGCCCGAACGGAACGGGACTTTCACGCAGAAGAATAATTGAAGCCTGCGATGAAAGTTTAAGACGCCTCAATACCGATTATATCGATCTTTACCAGGCGCATTCATTTGATTTCATGGTCCCTCTCGAGGAGACACTTTCGGCTTTTGAAACTCTTGTCCGCCAGGGCAAGGTGCGCTACATAGGCTGCTCTAATTTCATGGCATGGCAGCTTGTTAAAGCCTTGAGCATCCAGGAGAAAAGAGGCTATGAAAAGTTCATTACACTCCAGGCATATTACTCCCTCGTCGGGCGCGACCTCGAGTTGGAAATTGTGCCGGCATGCCTGGAAGAAAAAATTGGAATAACGGTCTGGGGACCCCTCCACGGAGGCATTCTGACGGGCAAATACCGCCAGGGGCGCGAGTGGCCTAAGGATACAAGAATCAAGGAGCCCGGAAGCCATCTTCCATACGACACAAAAAAAGGGGAAAAAATACTCCGGAGGCTGGAGGAAATTGCCTCCAAAAGAAATGTTTCCATAAGCCAGGTCTCTCTTAACTACCTTTTAAGAAAACCCGGCGTAAGCTCGGTTATAATCGGCGCAAGAAACAAAGAACAGCTTTTGGATAACATAAAAACGAGTGACTGGGAGCTTACAGAAGACGAGATGCACGCGCTTGATGAAGTAAGCAGCCCGGGGAAAATATATCCCCACTGGTACTTTGATATCTACAGGAAAGACAGGAACTATAAATCTAATTTCTAATTCAAAATTCATAATTCATAATTCAAATTTATCCCGGATGCGAGACTCCCCTTCTAATTAAACAGAAGCAGAAAGTTGCCATTCAGGCAAGAGCCCTTGCTATCTTTCAATGTTCAGGGATAAATAAACCGGGGTGCCTTTCTAAGAAAAATTGTGTAAAATTAATGTAACAGGGACCGGCCATGAAAAAATATTTCATACTGTTCATTTTTACAGCCGCGGCAGCGCTTTCTTCTCTAAGCTGCGGGAGCAGGAGTAAGGACGATGGCAAAGTCGTAATTACTTTCTGGCACAGTTTTGTCTCCAACACCATTCCGGCCTTAAATGAGCTGATCGACAGGTTCGAACGTGAGCACCCGGATATTAAAATAAGGGCTCAGTACGTCCCGAGCGGCGACCCCCTGATACAAAAACTTGTTACCGCAATTCAAAGCCGCACGGCGCCTGACATCGCATGGATTCATTCGGACTATATGGATAAGCTTGTTGAGGCTGACGCGCTGTACCCGATGAACCATTTTATTAAGGGCCCTGACGGACTTACAGACGAGGAGATGAACGACATCTTCCCCCCGCTGCTCCAGGCGGCAAAGTGGCGCGATACACTCTACGCCCTTCCCATGGAATGCACTACCCTGGCTCTTTTTTACAACAAGGCGCTTTTTAAGCAGGCGGGGCTCGATCCAAACCATCCGCCTAAGGACTGGACGGAACTTCGCGAATACGCAAAAAAACTTACTGTGGATAAAAACCACGACGGCATAACCGACCAGTACGGGTTTTATGTCCCTGTTTTTCCGGCCTCCGGACCCTTAAGCATATGGATGATACTTCAATGGGAACCGTACCTCTGGCAGGCGGGAGGAAGGGTGATAAACCCCGAACAGACAAAAGTTGAATTTAACAGTGAGGCCGGCGTAAAGGCGCTCTCACTCTGGAAGGACCTTTATCAGGGGCTCGATCTTACAAAATGCACTATGACGCACAACCTGGGCTTTGCCTCGGGAAGCCTGGCAATGATTATGGATGGGCCGTGGGATCTGCCCGAGTTCCGCAAGATGAATAATAAGGACTGGTCTGTTGCGTCTCTTCCTGCGGGTCCGGTTAAAAGGGCAACATACCTTGCAGGCGAGCACCTGGCAATCTTTAAGCAGAGCGCGCATCCGAAGGAAGCGTGGACATTCTTAAAGTGGGTCATTCAGCCTGAGGTTCAGGCAATGTTCTCTGAAAAGTCCGGATACCTTCCTGTAAGGCGTTCAACGCTGGATCTGAAAGCATATAAAGAATTTCTTTCTAAAGATCCTGCCATGAAGGCTTTCGTTGAACAGATACCTATAGGTCAGGCCAGGGGCGTAATTGATTACCACCGCGTGGAAATTAACCAGATTATTGCCCAGGCCGTGGAAAACTGCATAATAGGAAAAACAGACATAAAATCTGCTCTGGACCTGGCGGCGCAAAAGTCCGACAGGTTGCTGAGGGCAGCAAATTAATCATAATAAGGGTAAGCTATATGGGAAAATTATTGGTCCTTTACGACTCTGCAACAGGCAATACTAAAAAAATGGCCGAGTATGTTGCTGAAGGGGCAAGACAGAATCAGCATCACGAAGTACGCCTGAAATCTGTTGACGAAGCCAAAGCTGAAGACGTCCTCTGGTGCGACGGCATTGCCGTTGGCACTCCCACCCGTCTGGGACTCATATCCTGGAAGATGAAACGCTTCTGGGATGAAATTGAGGAAGAACTCTGGGGAAAAATTGACGGCAAGATCGGCTGCTCTTTCTCATCCTCGGGAGGCTGGGGCGGAGGAAATGAAATCAGCTGCCTCTCGGCTCTCGTCATGTTAATAAATTACGGTTTCCTGGTCTTCGGTGTTACGGATTATGTCGAGGATAAGTTTACCCTCCATTATGGCGCCGTATCGGCCGGAGCACCCCTGATGGATAAAGAAATAAAAGCCTGCAGAAGGCTTGGCGAGAGGCTTTCCCAATGGGTTGAAATCCACACCCAGAAAGAAACCCTTTCCGCAATGGCAGAGGAAGATTATTAAATTTTAATGCGGTGCCGGAAAAGAGTGATGTCAGGAAATGGTTCCTGACATCACTGAAAAGAAAACATTTAGAATTACGCAGTTAATAAGCCCTGGAAGGGCGCTTTGATTGTAGCCGGGGGTGACCAAATCCCCGCTAGGGGATGCGGGAACCCCCGGGAACCGTATCCCCCCAATTTCCGGGCCCCAACGGGGCGACATGTAAAATGAACGACGCATAAAATAGATTGATATTTAAACGGGATGAAATTATTATAACGAAAGGAGAAACCTATGTCTATTCTAACTGAATTCCGTGTTACAGATGAACAGAAAAGAAAATACCAGGAAGAGGGCTTTTTTATTTTAGATAAAGTAATACCCGACAGGAACCTCGAAATCCTCCGCTCCGAATGCGCTGAACTAATACGCCTTCAGGATGAGGAGATGGACCGCCAGAAAACAGACACTCTTAACCTCAGCCGCAAGAACAGCCGCTACTTCGTGTTCCTGGCATATAAGGACCGCCCTGAACTCGGGCAGTTCATATTCAGCGGCCTCATGGCGGAAATCTGCCGCGCAACCATAGGCCCCAACGCAATGCTATTCTGGGAACAGTTCGTGGTAAAAGGAACGGACAAAAAAGGCGCTGAATTCGGCTGGCACCAGGATTCGGGCTATGTGGACTACCAGCATAAGCCTTATGTCAACGCCTGGATCCCTCTTGACGACGTAAATGAGGAAAACGGCACCGTCTACCTCCTTCCCTACTCGCTTGCCGGAACCAGGGACAAAGTTGAGCATAAGCCCGTCCCGAATTCAAACGACAGGGTGGGATATTTCGGCACTGAGCGCGGCACGCCTGCAATCTGCCCGGCGGGATCAATTGTCGTTTTCTCAAGCACTGTCTTCCACCGCTCGGGAGCTAATTTTACAGACAGGATGAGACGCGCTTATGCAATACAGTACTCCCCGGAACCCATTTATGAGGCCGATGGATCTCTTAAAGGGCTGGCTGAGCCGTTTCTTGCTGATAATAAAAGAGTAAGATAAACTTTTAAAAAATTTAGAGGATAAGTTAAATGTCTTATTTTGCCGGGCTGGATGTCGGTACAACGGGTGTAAAGGCGCTTCTTGTCGACAGTAATGGAAAAGTAATTGCCGCGGCTTCAAGCGGGTACACAATGTCTACGCCGCGCCCCTTATGGGCTGAACAGAATCCGGAGGACTGGTGGACAGCCGCACAAAGAAGCTTCCGTAAGATTATCAGTGACTCGGGAATAAGTAAGCAGGACATTAAGGGCCTGGGACTTACAGGACAGATGCACGGGCTTGTACTTCTTGATGAAAATGGAAATGTGCTCCGCCCATGCATCATGTGGAACGACCAGAGGACAATTGAAGAGTGCCGCGAGATGACTGAAAAAGTGGGCTTCGAACGCCTGCTTAGAATTACAGGCAACCCCGTCCTCCCCGGCTTTACCGCGCCAAAAGTCCTTTGGGTCGAGAAAAATGAGCCCGAAATCTATAAAAAAATTGCTCACATACTTCTGCCCAAGGACTATATCCGCTACCGCCTTACGGGTGAGCTGGCTACAGAAGTCTCAGACGCCTCGGGCACTTCACTCCTGGACGTAAACGCACGGAATTGGGCCGATGAAATTCTTTCACTGGTTAATATACGCAAAGAATGGATGCCGAAGGTTTATGAATCTCCTTTCATTACAGGAAAAGTTACCTCTGAGGCCGCTTCCCTTACAGGCCTCTGCCAGGGCACCCCTGTTGTAGGCGGAGGAGGCGACCAGGCCGCAGGAGCCGTTGGAACGGGAACCGTAAGGCAGGGAATAACTTCTGTCGTCCTAGGCACCTCAGGCGTGGTTTTTACTCACAGCAATAAACTTGAAATTGAACCTGAAGGACGCCTGCACGCTTTCTGCCACGCCGTTCCCGGCACGTGGCACCTTATGGGCGTAACACTTGCCGCGGCAGGAAGTTTCCGCTGGTTTAGGGATGTCCTGGGGGACACTGAAATATCCTTATCCCGCCACACAGGACAGGACCCCTACGAAATACTGACTCAGGAAGCATCCATGGCTGAAAGAGGCTCCGAAGGACTTCTCTTCCTTCCCTACCTTTCAGGCGAAAGGACCCCGTATCCCGATCCCGATGCCAAAGGCACATTTATTGGACTTACGCTCAGGCACTCTAAGCCCCACATGGTAAGAAGTGTTCTTGAAGGTGTGGCCTACAGCCTCAGGGACTGCCTGGAGCTTAACAGGCATATGGGAATAAACGCAAGCCAGATACGCTTGTCGGGCGGAGGCGCAAGAAGCAGCCTATGGCGCCAGATACTGGCAGACGTATTTAACAGTGAAATTGTAACGCTTACTTCAACCGAAGGCGCACCTTATGGCGCGGCACTTCTGGCTGCGGTCGGTACGGGAGAATTTAATACTGTTGAAGAAGCCTGCGACACCTGTCTTGCCCTTGCTGATCACACAGAGCCCGATGCTGAAGGCGTAAAGATATATCAGGACTATTACAGCATATACAAAGAAATGTATCCATTGCTTAAGAGCACGTTTAAGACAATTTCCAGAACTGTAAATAAACAGTTCCATACATTGAACAAATAAAAAAGAGAATTTTATGGCAGAAGTAAGCTTAAAGGAAGTAACAAAGGTCTACGAAGGGGGCCAGGAGGCGGTTAAAGGCGTATCCCTCGATGTAAAAGACAAGGAATTCCTGGTTCTTGTAGGCCCCTCGGGATGCGGAAAATCCACAACTCTCAGGATGATTGCGGGCCTTGAGGACATCACCTCAGGAGAACTCTACATAGACGGACGCCTGGTAAACGACATTAGTCCAAAGGACCGTGACATAGCCATGGTATTTCAGAACTATGCCCTGTATCCCCACATGACAGTCTACGAGAACATGGCTTTCGGCCTTAAGATAAGGAAATTCCCGAAGCCTGAGATAAAAACAAGGGTTGAAGAAGCTGCCCATATACTTGAAATTGAGCACCTTTTAACGCGTAAACCCAAGGCCTTGTCAGGCGGTGAGCGTCAGAGAGTAGCAGTCGGGCGTGCAATTGTGCGAAGGCCCAAGGTATTCTTATTTGACGAACCCTTAAGCAACCTGGATGCAAAGCTGAGGGTTCAGATGAGGACAGAAATATCAAAGCTCCATCAGAAACTTCAGGCTACAATGATCTATGTAACACACGACCAGACCGAGGCCATGACAATGGGTGACAGGATTGTTGTAATGAAAAGCGGCCTGGTGCAGCAGATGGATACCCCCTTAAACCTTTATAACAGCCCAAAGAACAAGTTTGTAGCTGGCTTCATAGGAAGCCCGCCAATGAACTTCCTTAATGGAACAGTGACAGGTGAAACATTCACTGACACTACAGGCAAGATATCATTCAAAGTAGATTCTAAGATGAAGGACTATTCAGGGAAGAAGGTAACTCTCGGCATAAGACCCGAGGACATACATGAATTAGATACCCCTTCAGACAAATATGAACCTGTGGAAGTAGTCCTGGAAGTAGTAGAGCCTATGGGTAACGAAATATTCCTTTATTTCCCATTAGGAGAAAGCCAGTTCGTAAGCCGCATCCCGGCCCGTGAAAAGCCCGATGTAGGAAGCAAACTAACGCTCTACTTCAAGCGTGAGAAATTCCACTTCTTCGACTCCGAGACCCAGCAGGCCCTGTAATTTATTATCCTTCAGTACAAGAAAAAGGCCCTTACAGGGCCTTTTTCTTTAATGTAAACTTGAATGTGCTCCCATGCCCGGGCTGGCTTTCTACCCAGATTCTGCCCCCGTTGCGTTCAACAAAATCTTTTACCAGAATTAACCCCAGGCCTGTCCCCTTCTCTTTATCCGTTCCTGCTTTGGAAACGCTTTCCTCTATCCTGAATAACTTCACCATGTCTTCCTGCGAAATCCCCGTTCCCGTATCGCTTACCGAAACAATAACATCGTCTGTATCGTCATGGACCCTGATCGTTACACGCCCGTCGGGATACGTAAACTTTAATGCGTTGGAGAGGAGATTCCGTATTACGGTGTCTGTCATATTCTTGTCTGCAAATACGTCGTAGTCACTCTCAAAATCAAAATTCAGGTTTATCTTTTTCCGTGCCGCGTTAACCTGGTATATATCCAGCACTTCCTTAATCAAAAGATTAAGACAGAAATTAACGGGCGAAAACTTCATCCTGCCCGACTGCAGCGTGGACCACTGCAGCAGGTTATCAACAAGGCGGAATATTCTTTTTAACGATGTATGCACACGGAATGCAAAATCCTTTATCTCATCTTTCCCAAGCTCATCAATGTTATGGCTTAAGTACTCTGTAAAGCCAAGCAGCGCCGAAAACGGGCTTCTCAGATCGTGCGCTACAATTGAGAAAAACCTGTCCTTACCGGCATTTACCTCCTCAAGGTTTTTATTCAGCGCGGCAAGTTCAACGGCGTTTTTCTCAATCTCCTCCTTGCTTTTCCTGAGCTCTTCGGAATAGCGGAGCACTTTCTCTTCAGCTTCTTTCCGTTCCGAAATGTCTTCAATAATGGAAATAAAATATGGGGGATTGCCCCCGGAGTCGCGTACAAGTGAAACCGTAAGGTTTACCCATATACTTGAGCCGTCCTTCCTTATGTAGCGCTTTTCCATGGCGTAAGTACTGATATTTCCCTCCAGAATCATTTTTACCTGCTCCAGGTCCTTTTCAAGGTCCTCCGGGTGCGTTAACCTCTGGAAGTCAAGCCTTGAAAGCTCCTCAGCCGTATAACCTGTAATGTCGCACATCTTCTGGTTTACCTTGAGCCATTTACCCTCGAGTGAAACGTGGGCAATGCCTACTGCCGCCTGATCAAATGTTGCCTTAAGCTCCGACTGGCTTTCAATAAGGGCTTCTTCAATTCTCTTTCTTTCAATTGCATAGCGGAGTGAATGCTCCAATAGCTCGGAGTCAATCCTCCCCTTTACAAGATAATCCTGTGCGCCTCCTTTTATCGCCTCAACCGCCACCTGCTTGTCATTCAGCCCGGTCATAACTACAACAGGTACGCCTGAGGTATGGGTCTGGATTTTGTGCAGCGTGCTTATACCGAAGCTGTCCGGGAGCCCCAGGTCCAGCAGCACCGCGTCTATATTGTAACTTCCCAGCGCTTCCAGGCCTGCCGAGAGGCGCGTAACATGCATCATTTCAATCCTTATTTCAGAGATGTCGCCGATCATATCCTCAATTAAAGCGGCATCTCCGGGATTGTCCTCAATAACAAGAAGCCTTATTGATTCTTTTTTCATTATTTCCCCTGAGTAGGAAGCTTGACAATTGAAAACCAGAAGTCCTCAATTGAGTTAATTACAGTAATGAACTTTTCAAAATCCACCGGTTTGGTAATGTAACAGTTGGCGTTCAGCTTGTAGCTTACTAAAATGTCCTGCTCAGCCTGCGAGGAAGTTAGTATTACTACAGGAATAACCTTGAGGTTTTCATCCGACTTTATTTCAGCCAGGACCTCCTTGCCGTTTTTCTTGGGAAGGTTCATATCCAGCAAGATCAGATCCGGTGTGGGTGCATCCTTATAAGGTCCCCTCCGGTGCAGGAAATCGATGGCTTCCATCCCGTTTTTTGTAACACTTAAATTGCTGCTTAGCTTTCCTTCTTCCAGAGCCTCCTGTATTAACAGTATATCGCCGTTATTGTCTTCGACCAATAGTATCTCCATCGGTCTTATAAGAGTCTGAGTATCCATATATATTAATCCTAAGGAAGATAACGTTATAAAATATAATCTTTAATTCCTGAAACACTTTTTAAGGCCATAGCCTACTTAAATATAATATAACAATTTACCCCTTAGAAATACAAAAACTTATCCCGCCGATCCGCCGCAGAGGTTGTGTCTATTCAATTATTTTTATGAATAGCCACGAGTTTTAGCTCGTGGACACGGGATCATCCCAAAAAATGGGCTTTAGCCCCCGATTCCCGCCGCAGGATCGGGGGTATTTAGGGCAAAAAATGATCCCCATTTCTAAAAATGAAATGATATTCATTTTAAACTGCATTGTCACTGCTTAAAATAATGAACTTTAGAATTCTAATTGATTTGAAATTCCGCCCGTTTTAGCCCTTTTTATCCCCCGAACCTTGAGAGGCTGCCTGAGGAACTCCCTTTCCCTTGCCCCCGGACTGCGGCATCCGAAAAAGTGGACGAAATTATGGACTAAAATGCCTATAAACTTTAGGATAAATCATCCGAATATTAACAAAAAGTTTATCAGCAGGAATTTAGCAGTAGATAGTGTTTAACTAAGAATTGGAGAATTATAATGCGGGCACATGTTCAAAGCCTGGATTTGTACTTGGATGAATTAAAGAGGGGACAGCATAGGTTTGAAAATGTTTTTGAATCTATTGCCAGAATGCTGTTTGATGATCCTAAACATATCCAGCCCATAGTCGTAAATGGAAAAAATACATACGACTTCATGAAATTCAGAACGGGCAAAAAACATATTATAGGTATGTTCGATGTCCTTAATAAATTCGTAGCCTTTATTAAGGATGCGGCCGAGGACGGCGAAAGCAAGGAAATGGCTTTCGTACTGGCCGGTGAACCGGGAAACGGCAAAACTTATTTCGTGGACTATTTATCCGCCATGTACCGCGATTTTGTGAGCATCCCGGAAAATAACCGCTATACCTTCCGCTTCAAAATCCCTAAGGATATGGAAGGATACGGAAACCTCCACACAATTGAATCCCAGACATACGAGGACCCTATGATCCTCGCTATGAATCTTTTTACGTGTAAAGATGATAATAAGGAGACTTTATTAAGCCGGGGCTTTACAACCGCGGAAGTTGAAGATTTCTACAGAAATTACCGCCCCTTAGGCGCCGATAGCGAATTTATACTGAACGACCTTAAAACCTATTTCGACGAGGACCTGGACAGGGTTAAAGAATGCATAGATATAGTTAAAGTGCCTATCAGCGAAACTATGGGCACCATTACAGGCAAGTATCCTGCAAAGGATAAGATCACCAGCTCGGGCGTCGACCTCGTGGGTGAAGAAAGCATTCAGAGGCTTCTGCACATTACAAACACCAACAACCCCTACCGCTTCGACTTAAGGCGCGGCGCCCTGGCACGCGTGGGCGGAGGCGGCATCCACTTTGCCGATGAGATCTTTAAGAATAAAACAGATCTTATGAAGATCTACTTAGGCGTTGTGCAGAACCGCGTTATTGAAATTGACGCCTTCAAATGGCCGATTGATACTTTTATTATTGCCACAAGCAACAACGCCGACGTCCAGAACTACAGGGCTAACGGCGAGGAAAAGCCTATCATAGACCGCTGCAAGTTCTGCTATGTTGCTCATAACACCGACTATAAACTCCAGCAGCAGCTGACAAAGTACGCACTCGGCTCAAGCGAGAAGACCACATTCTCGGGCGAAAAGCTGCACATGGATCCGAACCTTATTTATGTTATGTCAACTGGCGTTACTTTAAGCCGACTGCCGAGAGCAGAGGACAAACTGACCCCGGTTGAAATGATGAAGCTTGCCGCGGGCGAAGTGGCCGGCGAAAAAAGCATTAAAGCCCTCGCTGAAATTGTTGAAGAGCTTGAACATGAATCCGATATTACAAAACGCTTCGGACAGAAAGGCCTGGGACAAAGAGACCTTGCAAGAATTATAAATACACAGCGCGGCTACTCCGAGACCAACGAAGGCCGCTGCATGTTTGGCGAGGACGCCTTCAAGGCTACCGAGGAAGTAATCCTGGATTATATTCAGGATACCAACGAACGCCAGAAGTACTTTGAGGATCTTAAAATTGCGCGGGGCCTCTACCGCAAACGCATAAGAACTGAAATGTTCAACGCGTTTATGGATGAACCTGCCGCAATTAAAAAAGACGTGCTCATGTACGTTAATATGATCGTCGGCATGGGTAGAAGCGACCTGGGTTCTGATAAAATTATTACTTACCGCGACCCGCAGACAAACAAGATGCAGCCGATTAAAATTGACGAACGCTTCGTTAACGCGGTGGAAAATGAGCTCGAGATGAAAACGCGCGAGCAGAAGGAATCCTTCCGCGGACAGATAAGAAAGATCTACGCGCAGAGGCTCCAGACAGATAAGAATTATGACTTTATGGATAACGTGGACCTCGTGAAGGCTGTTACAGATACAAGGCTTAATTCCGATATAGCTTCAGCCGGAGGACTCGTTGGCGCCCTTGCTAACAGGACCAACGAGGATAACGAAAGACTCTATAACAGGATCGTTACCACCATGACTAACAAGCTCGGCTACTGCCATACATGCGCACAGAAAACAATTGAGTTCTTCTGCACGCAGGACCACCAGACCTGAAAAAAGTGAAATCTGTGCGGCAGGCATCAAAACCTGCCGCCATAAATTTGAATCGACAAAATGAGCAATACTAAAGAACTGATAGAATATTTAAGACGGCAGGGACTTACTGAAAGCCAGATAAAGCTGATTAATACCGAGATGGCCTTTTCAGGACGCCATGAGTTTACGGACGACGCCCCGAAGGGCGTCTACGTGGAAAAACGCACTTTCTACGACTACTTCGACGACCGCGACCTCTTCCGCATGAATATGAATGCCGGCCAGCAGGCAAGGCTCCACGCTCTGGATAAACTCCTTGAACGCGACAAGCAGCGCGATAAGGACGGATTCCCGAGGAAAGTTAAACTAGGCAAACTCGTTAAACCCATTAAAGGTGGTAACGATAAAACCATTATTATCCCTACCATATCCGAAGAAAAACTCTACCACTGGAAAGGCGATCAGCAGCAGGGACAGGGAGAGGGTACCGGAGGCACGGGCGACGGAGAAGAAGGCGAGGTAATTGGTGAAGAACCGCTCCGCCCCGAAGACGGAAGTGGACAGGGTGCCGGACAGGGTAAAGGCGGGCAGCATGGAATGGGCGCCGATGCATACGACATTGGACGCATCTTAACTGAACAGTTCGAACTCCCGAACATCAAGGAAAAAGGAAAGAAAACTTCCCTTACCAAGTTTACCTATGATATGACGGATAAAAACCGCGGCCAGGGACAGATACTGGATAAGAAGGCTACGCTTAAAAGAGTAATAAAGACAAACCTCGCTTTAGGCAATATATCGGGAGATGAACCTGTAGACTCATCAAAGATTCTTATTTCTCCCGCCGACCGCGTCTACCGCACGCTCTCGAGGGAAAAAGACTATGAGTCGCAGGCACTCGTATTTTTTGTGCGCGACTATTCGGGAAGTATGACCGGCAAGCCTACTGAAGTTGTTGCAACGCAGCACATATATATAAACAGCTGGCTTGTATACCAGTACCAGAGGCAGGTTAAAACGAGATTTATTCTGCACGATACGGACGCCGAGGAAGTACCCGATTTTTATACATACTTCAACAAACAGGTTGCAGGCGGAACCGACGTTGCAAGCGCATTCACACTCGTTAATAAAATTGTGGAAGAGGAGAACCTCGCAAAGGATTATAACATCTACATCTTCCACGGCACCGACGGCGACGACTGGGATGCCCGCGGCAACAAGGCTCTTCAGGAACTTGAAAAAATGCTCTCCTATGCAAGCCGCATAGGCATTACCATTGCCGCAGGCATAAGCGACTATAGTAACACATTTGTCGAGCAGTACATAAGAAATTCAAAACTGCTTGAAACATATCCCGACAAGCTGAGGCTCGACAGCATGAAAGCCGCCGACGCCGACGAGGAGCGCATAATTCAGAGCATTAAACATTTGATTGCATAGACCCGGATAATCTGGGGCTAAAGCTTCAATTTTTTTGGGGGATCGCGTGTCCACGAGCTAAAGCTCGTGGCAATTCAGCCTGAGAAAGCCCTCCAAGGAGGGCTCAAATAATCGATTTCACGAGCTAAAACTCGTGAATATTCAGCCGTGAGATATTCATATGAGCCTGCTTTAGCAGGGTTTCTCAGATTGAATAGCCACGGCCTTGAGGCCGTGGATTTGGAATCTCTCTCCCCTCGGGGCTTTAGCCCCCGATTCCCGGACGGATAATAAATATTAATAATTGAGCTACGATGAAACTAATTGACCAGCATACTAAAAGAATTATGGAAGGCTGCAAGGAACGCGCTGCGGCCGCGGGACTGAAGTTCGATAAGGAAACACTCGAATACTACGTCTCCAATACAGACATGATCGAACTGAGCCCCAAGAATATGATACCTACTCTCTACGACTACTGGGTGCAGGATATCCAGGTCCTGCGCGGCAAGGGGGAATACGAGTACTACCCCAATAACCCGTATGAGACCGTTATTAATACCAGGCCGGTTATCTCCTTCTATAACAATAATAACCCCGACTGGCTGAACGTAATGATATTCTACCACGTCCTGGCACACATAGATTTTTTTCAGAACAACAAGTTCTTCCAGCATACATGGGACTACGACTTTAAGGAAAAGGCCCTTACGGACAAAAGGATCATCGCACGCCTGAGAGCCCAGAAAAAACGCCAGGTGGACTACGTCATTGAATTTGCCCGCGGCATCGATAACCTCGTCGGCTTCCATCATTCCTACCAGGATGAAGAGGACAATAAGCAGTTCAGCTTCACGGAAAAAGTGGATTATTATTTCGGGCGCTTCCTGCAGGAAATTAAGAACGTCCCGATGAACGAGTTCCTGGAAGAAGTAGAGCGCTATAACAAGGATTCTGAAATGCCCGACCCGGAGCACGAGGCCGCATTCCTCGACAGGATAAGACTGAAATACCCCGAGTTCGACAGCCTGTTTGAAAAGTCGAAGGACCATAAACCCAGACACAAGGACCAGGACCTGATGCAGTTTATTCTGCGCGAAAGCCCCATACTAAACCAGGAAGAAAACAAATGGATGAAGTCCGTTGTTGAGATTGTACGCGAGACGTCGCTATACTTTGCCCCAATGATAAGAACTAAAACCATGAACGAGGGCTGGGCAAGCTTCTGGCACGAAAACCTCTTCCTTAATGACGACCGCATAAAGGGTCACGAAATTGCCTTCGCCAAAATTAACGCGGGCGTTACAGCTTTAAGCAAGGTGGGGCTTAACCCTTATGCAATCGGCTGGAGGCTCTTTATGCATATTGAGGAGATGGCAAACAAAGGCCGCCTCTCATACGACTTCAGGCGCATTAACACGCTTAACGAAAGAAAAGCCTTCGACTCCAAAAAGATGAACGGGCGCGACTATATATTCCACGTGAGGGAAAACTACTGCGACTTTACTTTCTTCAACACTTTCGTTGAGCAGGATTTTGTGGATAAGCATAAGCTCATGGTCGTGGGCCAGAGGATCAACCACCAGAGGCAGACAAGGGAATACTACGTGAAAAGCAGGAAGGCAAAGGATTATAAGGAGATGCTCTTCGATAACCTTTATCATCCGCCGTACATTACTTTCAAAAGGAAGTACGACAGCGACCTCTACCTCCACCACCACTTCGAGGGGCAGGAACTCTACCGCGATTATATACCGAATACGCTCATGGGACTTGAATACCTCTGGGGCGGAAGAGTTTTTCTTGAGACCACGGAACTGGATCAGGAGGCAATGCGCAAGGCCGCGGGACGCGATGAAAATAACGTTAAGCCCATATTCCACAGGGTCCTCTATACCATGAAGGACCGCAAGATAACAAAAGAGAATTTTTAAGAGAAGAATTTTTAAAGCAGAGTTTGAAAAGGTTAAGACGAAATGGCACCCAAATCAAGTAAAGATGTAGCAAATATACTTGCCCTGCTGGACCGCAAGCTTAAGCGCGAGGAAAAAGGAGCTGTAATTACTTTTACTCAGTTCCTCGAGAAAGTAAGCGCGCAGCCGGATAAGATATGCCGCAACATTTTTCAGATATTCCACGACCTCATATACTACTATACAAGCGAGGAAGAGGATTTTAATAACGATCCCGAAAGCATAAACTATAAAACCATCAACTGCGACAGGCTTTTTGTCGAGGAAACCGACGCCCCCTTTTTCTCCGACCTCCCGCTGGCAAATCGCCTTGTTAGGCTGGCCGACAGCTACAACGAAGGCACGCAGCAGAACAAGATCTATATTTTTGTGGGCCCTCCGGGAAGCGGCAAAAGCACTTTCCTTAATACTCTGCTCCAGCGCTTTGAGGAATACTCCCATACCTCAGACGGGCAGAACTACGAGGTCGTCTGGAGGCTCGACAGCTCAAAGCTGAATATCCCGGGAAATTCCGGCGGGGTGCTCGAAATCCCCTGCCCCAGCCACGACCATCCGATACTCATGATCCCCCGCGCATACAGAATGGAGGTCTTAGAAGCCCTTCTGCCCGCGGAGCAGAAAAACAAGATATTCAACAAGAAAGAATATGAGTGGGTCTTAAAAGATAAGCCGTGCACTATCTGCAGCTCAATTTATGACGCCCTTTCAAGCCGCCTTACAAGTCCGGCCGACATATTTAACATGATCTATGCAAGGCGCTACTATTTTAACCGCGGACTCGGTAACGGCATAAGCGTATTTAACCCCGGCGACCCGCACCCGGAGAAGTTCGTCTTGTCAAACGAGGCTATACAGAAAGAGCTCAGCAATATGTTCCGCGACAGCAACCTAGTGCAGTATATCTACTCAAGATACGCCAGGACAAATAACGGCATCTTCGCACTTATGGACGTTAAGGGCGATAACGAAAAACGCCTTATGGACCTCCACGGCATTATCTCCGAGGGCGTGCATAAGATTGAGGACTTGGAGGAAAACGTAAAGTCGCTCTTTATCGCTCTTATGAACCCTGAGGATAAGGAGAAGATCAAGGACGTCAACTCTTTCCACGACCGCATAGTTGAAATTAACGTGAACTACATATTGAACTATGCCGAGGAGGTTAAAACTTATTACCACTCGCTTGGCGGCCAGATTGAAAAACACTTCCTGCCCGGAGTGCTGGAGAACTTTGCCAAGATAATTATCTCCTCAAGGCTTAACCCCGACAGCGACGCCATAAGAGAATGGATTGAATACCCGCGCAAGTACGAACGCTACTGCGACGACGACCTCCTGCTCCTTAAAATGAGCCTTTATTCAAACATCATACCTAACTGGCTGCAGGATGAGGACCGCAAGACCTTCGACAGGAATATGAGGCGCAAACTTTTCAGCGAAAGTGAAAAAGAAGGACGCGACGGATTTTCAGGTCGCGAGTCCATAAATATCTTTAACGACTTCTACACGGCCTACCGCAAGATGTCGCGTAACGGATCGGGCGCAGAAAAGCTCATTACAATGGAAGACGTGAAGAACTTCTTCTTAAAGCACGTGGAAAGAAACGATATTATTCCCGACGGCTTCATTGAGTCCATTATCAGGCTATACGACTATAACGTGATGGAAGAAATTAAAGAGTCGCTCTTTAACCACAACCAGGAAAGGGTAAGCCGCGACGTGCAGAACTACCTATTCGCCAGCAACTACGACGTTGGTGAAAAGCAGTACTGCCCCTACACAAATGAGACAATTGAGATAGGAGAAGCTTTCTACGAGGTTATAGAGCAGCACCTCTTCAAGAAGAAAGTAAGCATGGAGTCGAGAAAGAATTTCAGGATGGAAATTGCCTCGCGCTTTACAATTACACTGCAGGAGATGGTAATTGAGGACAAGCCTATTACAGAAACCTCGATCTACAAGGAGCTCTATAATATTTACATGAACAACCTGCGTGAAAATATTTTTGAGCCTTTCCTGAAGTTTACGGCTTATGAAAACGCCATCAAGGAGTACGGAACGGACAAGTTCCGGAAATACGATCAAAGAGTTAAAGAAGATGTAACATTCTTATTGAAAAATTTAACAACAAAATTCCGTTACACCGAAGAAGGCGCCAAACAGGTGTGCATCTACATAATCAGCAAAACCGCGCAGGAATAAATTTTATGGTGCCAGGAACCGCTTCCTGGCACCGTGCTCAATTCCGTTGAACGTCGAACGTTGAACGTTTACCGTCGGACGTCGGACGTCGGACGTTGGACGTTGACCGTCGAACCTACTCCACCCACCCCTTCACAAAATCCTGATAATTCTTCGGGCTGAATTCAATAAAGGTATGTTCGGCCAGCCCCTTTTTCTTATACGGGTCGTTGCTGAAAAACTCAGCTACTTCTTCCATCGATTCCCCTTTTACAATTACAATTCCCCCTGTCCTGGGCACCTGCGGGCCTGATAAAAGTATAAAACCTTTATCGTAACCGGTTCTTAAAAAAGTTCTGTGTTCCAGTGTGGCTGCTTCTATCTGATCAAGAGGAGCTTTATAGATTATCTCGCAAACGAAAAATTTCATTTTTTATCCTTTCAATTTTTTGACTACTGTCAAACATAAAAATAACCGCTTACTTTCACAAGCTCCGAAATGGAATTTGGCCTCAAAAATGTGTCGCGTCTTAACCCGGAGGGCTTTATATTTAACATAATGACATAAATTTTAAGAAATGTAATGCAGAGATCTTCAAGCAATAAATCTTTTTACAGCAGGATTCCGGGCCCTTACGCCTCAAGCGAGATAAAAATAATATTTTCAATTCTCCTGATGACACTGGGAATACTGGCTTTCCTTGTAATAACGGGCATTGTGGTCTCCGGCAATACACGCCATATAGATGAAATGGTTATTCAGGCTTTAAGAGATCCTGATAACTATTCAAAGCCCAAAGGCCCCTACGCCCTGATCGGCATTATGCGCGACATAACATCCCTTGGCGGGGCAACATTTGTAACACTCATAACCGTAATTGTAGCTATTTATTTAATACTGGAGAAAAAAAGGCGGTCGCTCATGCTTGTGCTCCTGGCAACGCTCGGAGGCGGCCTGCTGGAGTCCATTCTTAAAACACTCATTGCGCGCCAGAGGCCAGGCGCCCTCTTCCAGCTTATGCCCGAATACTCGCACAGCTTCCCCAGCGGGCACTCCATGATGTCGGCCGTGGTCTACCTGTCACTCGCCGTCCTGTTGGCCCGCATACAAAAGCGCAGGATAATAAGGATTTATGTAGTTATAGTGGCCTTGTTCCTTACATTTATAATAGGCATAAGCCGCATCTACCTGGGAGTCCACTACCCAACAGACGTCCTTGCCGGCTGGGCACTGGGACTTGCATGGGCGTCATTTGTCTGGCTTTTATCCTGGAAACTGGAGCTGAAGGACAAAAGCGGGAAAGAGATAGTAAAGGACGAGGAGGTAAAGTAGTCCAAATTCCTACAAATTTTTCAGACATACCCCTATTTTTGTCAGCCCCATCCTGTAGTATCTTTATTCCATCGATTTTACAAATGTTAAAAAAATCTACTTGCGGAGAATGCTCCCAAAGAAATGATGAGGAAAAAAATGTTTGAAGGATTTAGCCATAAAGAGAATTTATACGGGTCAATGCCCTCCATCGGTGAAAATGTTCACTTAAAGTTTCAGAGGCTGATGGAAGAGAAAAGGAAGAGGGAAGAGAGCCTTTCCACCGGTATGTTTGAAAAAGGGATTCAGGCCTCAAAGGCCAAAAACGACCTGGTTTTTGCACTGGTGCGCATGGGCACGCTTTTATATACACACGGAATAGTTGAAGCCGGAAAGTGCCGGGTAAGCTTCTTTATGAGGCTTAAAGACGGCGACCTGCTCCATAACGCGTCTGAATTTATAGAAATGGCAAAGGAAAACTTATCCTTGCTGAAAAAGTCGGGCCTTAAGGGGCTTTCAGTCCCGGAGCTTGAGCTGAAGCTTAAGAAGTTCAAGGACTCGCTTGAAGAAAAAGTATTAAATTTCTGCTGATAAAATTATATTTCCCCAAAATAGCATAAGGGCTGCCTCAGGTTGCGAAACCGGGCAGCCTTTTTTGCTTGCCTACTTTTTAAGCGCGTCCGCGTAGTTCCTTATCCCCCTGTCCCTGCGGCGCATTAACCTTAACCAGACGCATGCATCCCTCCCGGAAATGTGTATATATCCCCTATTATTTAAGGTAATATGGAATTAGGTCAGGTTCAACGTTTTATGAGTAGCCACGAGCTTCAGCTCGTGGATCCAGGGCCCCTCTCTTATTTGGGCTTTAGCCCCCGATTCTCCGGGAAAAATCTGGGGCTAAAGACCATATATGTTTTGATCGCTATTCCACGATCATCCGCGGACGATTGTGGCAATTCAATCAAACAAATGGGAAAAACTATAAAATTCTAAACATCCCCCGGAACGGGGGCTAAATGCGGGCAAAAACAGACGGAAACCGGAAATCTTCATGGGCCAAAACCGGAGAACAATCAGACATAATATTCCCCGTATGCCTTCAGAAGATCTATTACCTGGTCCGTCAGTTCGCATGCAACGGCCTCACCCAGCTCGCTGTAGACGGAAAAAGCCGGTTCTCTTATAATACCCGCGTCCTGCAGCGCCTCAATAATGCCTTCAGATTCCAGTCCTTTACTGAGGGCCACAAGGCGGTTATCGCCAAAGGGGTATTCCTTATAAAAATCATACGCGTTGACTGTAAAGGTCAAAATTGGAGTTTCGTCCTCAGTCTTATAGATCAGAGCCGGATTCATATCGTTATACCTCGAGAAATAAAGTTTTCCCTTAAATCCGTTCCAATCAAATTTGTCGAGTAGTAATACTTCGTAAACCAATTTATTTTACTTTCTTTGATAAACATTACTGAAAAATCGCTCATTTAATTAAGGAAAAACTGAATCCGAAGCCCTGTGAATTCATAGTATTATAGTTTTCAGCAAGAGATATTTTCAATTGTCCTTATATATTAATAACAAGGATACGATGTCGGAAATTCCAGAACTGAATAAAATTTATATGTGATTACCTTGTCATAGGCAGGTTGGGATAAAAATAGACACGTAATCTGATATTGTAAAGGTATTTTTTGAGTCGCAACCCCTGCATTAAATTGAAGCCGGCTTTAGCCGGCTTTCCTCAGCCTGAATAGCCATGAGCTTTAGCTCGTGGGCTAATGGTCCCCCACCCCTCATCAGAGCTCCGGAGGAGTGACTTGCCTGTAGAAAGAGATAATGTCCCAATCACCACCAGAGCCTCGGAGAGGCGATTTGCCTGTAGAAAAACGACGCAAAAAAAATAATCCAGAGCTCCGGGGGAGCGATTTGTAATAAGTGAAGGGTCGATAAATCATTAGTTTTTTTCAATAAATCCATTATTTTAGACATTAGGAACTGTGGCATTTTTGAATAAAAGCTTTACTGACCGGCAATTAACCCATTTTCATAATTTTTCCTGATGGTGAAAATATGAATAAACATCTATTGTCTCTGCTGCTTCTTCTTACCTTTACGCTTCCCCTGTCCGCGCAATGGACATGGCAGAATCCCCTTCCGCCGGGAAACGGCTTCCGTGATGTGCAATTTATAGATTCATTAAACGGCTGGGCCTGCGGCGACTCAAAAATTGCCAAAACCACCGACGGCGGGCAAAACTGGATATTACTGAATGCACCCCCAACAAATAACTACTTCATTAAACTCTTCTTCGCCAGTAAGAATAAGGGCTTTATCCACAGCACCGGCGACAATAGTCAGACGTACGTTACAAATGACGGCGGCATTAGCTGGGACGTAGTTACACCACTAAGCAACAAGTATCTCCCCCGTATGCAGTTCCTGAACGAAAAAGTCGGCTATGTGCTTCAGTTCTGGGAAACAGGATTTTTCGATTTCCATCTATTTAAGACTACAGACGGCGGCCAGACGTGGAATAATTACGACCCTGTTGCTGCCAGTCTGAGAAGCTACTCTTTCTTCTTCCTCGATGAAAATTACGGCTGGGTTGATACCGATGGCGGCATCGCAAGAACAACTGACGCCGGCAAAACCTGGCAGAGATCCTTTATTCCCGCATATGCGGAAGTACCTATCGTAGAACAGATCCAGTTTATCAATAAAAAACAGGGATTCGCTGCCGGCAATCCGAGTAATACGAACTCTTTAAGTAATCATAACTTTTTTGCATACACAACCGATGGAGGAGCAACCTGGAACAATAAATGGCTGCCGGACACTGATGTAAGGTTAAATTCCGTACATTTTGTTTCAGGTAATACCGGATACGTTACAACCAATGAGAGTCCTCACGGCAGAATATTCTATACAACCGATTTAGGAACAACCTGGAGAACGCTTGAGACTACGGCCGGGACATTTTCATTTGTCGACAGTCTGAGGGCTTGGGGCATTGACGGCGGTAATATCGTTTCCACCACGGACGGTTGGATGACTACCCGGCCATCATCGGTCACTGCTTCAACACTTAATTCCGTAAGCGTGCTCGATACAAACAACATTGCCGCGGCAGGAGCATACAGCACTATCGTATTAAGCAATGACGGTGGGAAAACCTGGGAAAAATCTTTGTCATCCAATAGTGACAGTGTTTCGCTCCAATCCATTTTTTATAAGAATTCAAATGAAATATGGGCCGCGGGAAGCAGGTCATCTGTTTTATGGTCAACTGACAAAGGGAAAAACTGGAATAAGATTAACCTCGACGCTCTTAACAACCGGTTTAATGATATTGCATTCCCCGATGATACAACAGGCTTTATAATAGGCGGCGGGACTGAGTCGGGAATTATTTATACGGGTAAAGCCGTGCAGGATAAAAGCAGCCTGATTTGGCAGAAGGCGAAGGAGTTCCCGTTTGTACTAAATAAAATAAAATTTACAAAAGCCGGGACAGGTTACATTGCAGGCGGCACGAAAATAATGAAAAGTACAGACAGGGGCCTGACGTGGAAGGAGCTTCAGATGCCCGTTGAAGCCACTTTTTATACGCTGGATGCCATTGACAACTACGTGTGGACAGTTGCCGGGAAAAATATACTTGTAAGCACAGACGCAGGGAGTACCTGGAACAGCATTAAAGCGTTCGATTATTTTGGTCCGAATCCCTCAGCCCAGAATGTCCGCGCAATGGCTTTTGCCGACACGCTTAACGGGGCCTTGGGGTTAGTTGGAAGGATGATCAGAACCACAGATGGCGGCCTGACGTGGAAAGAAGACAATAAGATCCCATCAATTTTTGCAAATTCACTGGATTTTGCGGATAATGGTCATGCCTGGGCGGCGGGTTATGATGGAATGATACTATATTATAACGCACAACTGACAAATGCTAATGAAGATTCGGATGTAGAAGATCTGGCCCGGTTAAGCAGTTATTCTCTCGGTCAGAACTATCCGAATCCCTTCAATCCGCAGACAACAATAAGGTACAGTATAACAACCATGGGGATAGTCAGTTTGAAAATATATGATATACTGGGAAATGAAATAGCAGCGCTAATAAACGAAATAAAATCCCCGGGCACATACAACATAAGTTTTGACGCCAGCAAATACAGATTAAGCAGCGGCGTATACATATACAGGCTTCAGGTAAATGACTATACAGCCTCAAAGAAGCTGCTCTTTTTGAAATAATAATGCCGCGGTCAGCTTTGGCACAAAAATGCCGCGGCCAGCGGCATCATATTGATAGCCCCGGGCACAGCCCGGGGCGGCGGGGCGGGATAATGATCCAACCGGTTCCCTGGCGCTGGGACCAGCCTGCTTTTTACCGATTTACATTTAACATTATATTTTCTAATTTAGACCTCGCAAACAATAAGCACATTAATTGCTAAGTTTTTCACATAATTATCTTCAATAAGTCATGGATCTTGCTTTTTATAATAAAATCAAAAAATTAACTATAGTTGCCTTTTTTTCTGATGATGAACTGATGAATATGATTGTGCTGAAGGGCGGTAATGCTTTGGACATTATCTATAAGATTGCAGGCCGTTCTTCAGTTGATATTGATTTTTCTATCGACAATAAAATTCCTGATGATAAATTTGAAATTATACGGGAAAAGATGGTGCGGACTTTGTCCACGACTTTTAATGAAAATGGCTATGAGCTAATTGACTTCAACTTTTATGAGCGGCCATGCCAGATTACTGAAGATATGGCTGATTTCTGGGGCGGATATCGGGTAGAATTTAAGATTATTGAAAAGGAAAAGTTTGGAAAATTAAAAAATAATGCTGATAACCTGCGCAGACATGCTTTAGAGGTAAGGAGCGACCATAAAAAAACCTTCCTTATAGATATAAGTAAATTTGAATATTGCGAAGGTAAAATAGACAAAGAGTTCGAAGGTCTGACAATTTATGTGTACTCACCCGAAATGATACTTTGCGAGAAAATCAGAGCCATATGTCAGCAAATGCCTGAATATGGTAAAATTGTAAAATCTAACAGTCAGTCTGCAAGAGCAAGGGATTTTTATGATATTTACATTATCATTGAAAAGCTTAATATAGATATTACTCTTACAAAGAATCGGGCTTTACTAGAAGCTATTTTCGAAGCGAAGAAAGTTCCTTTGTATTTAATGGATAAAATATCGGAGTACAGAGAATTCCACCGTCCGGATTTCCAGTCAGTCAAAGATACAGTCCTCCCAACGGAAGAATTGAAGGAATTTGATTTTTATTTTGACTATGTTGTGGAAAAATGCCAGATGTTAAAACCCCTTTGGGTAAAATAGCCTCCACCTCTCAGAGTATTCTGTTTCTTCCATATTGTGGGTTAAATAGAAGTCATATTCAATTTCCAGTTTTCGGATTAATTCTATGGAAGATTCGGGGTAGGCTCCGGATTTTTCAAGGTAAAAGCCGATTGCCTGATGATACGGGTAAGTATAATCTATTTTTTTCAAATAGGAGATTATTTTGTTTACTGATGCCTGCCCGGCTGCTTTTTTGTAGGCTTTAAGGACTTCAAATACTCCTCCCGAGTAGACGGGGCGTATAGTAATATCAATCAGGGTCCTTTCAATATTTGTTACTCTAAGTATCTCGCCATTCTCACTTTTTATGTCTATAACGCCCAAATTATCGGTATTCTTGCCGTTCAACATATATATTTTTAAGCCCTCGTGAGTAGTAAAATTGCTTGTTACCCTTACTGGCCTGCTGAAAGCCTGTTTTATGGCATCCTGCTCAAGATAGCCCGAATTCGCCGTTTTTTTATATTGTTCGGAGTTCAGGTATATAGTTTTAGGTATTTGTTCAGTAAGTTCATTAATGAACATGGCTGTATAATGGCTGAAATACGAGGCGGGCGATAACTCCATCAATAAAGCATATATAGATACCTCTCCGAAGGTGTATCGCGTTTCTTTCCTGAAAGGGAAATCCAGAACTACTTTATGGAAGCCCATATTTTCCACTAGAAATTTTAGAAAACCGCTTGTGCTTGTGGACTGTGCAAGTTTCCATTTGCTTCGGTTTGCCGATAGGATCTGCGACAGCTCTCTTTGTCTAAAAACTTTATTGGGCAGAGCACTAAATACAGCTCCGATTTCCTTTTGGGCTTCTTCCAAACGTGATTTTCTCAAGCTGCCATTCCTGTTTATATTTCCTGAAAATTGATGTTTTGAATTTAACATGAATTAAATTTATATCCAAAAGATTGTAGTATATATACAACAATCTAAAGATAATTGCGCCTATTAAATTCTATTACATTATAGTATATATACTATAATGTAATAGAAAATGTACAAAAATCAGGATCTATTTACAACATTGTTATGTAGTATATATACTACATAACAAATAATAACATGCAATAGGTGATAAAAACGAAACATATGGGTATAATGTAGTATATATACTACATTATACAAGATAAATTTGCTTCTCAAACCTTATCAATTCAACTAAGAAGGTTTGTTTTACTGCTTACGGTGTTAAAAGGCCCGTGAAAGCGGGAAAAATAGAATAATTAAGTTAACAAGCCCTGTGGGGGAGGGACTGTCTATAGAATACGGATATCTCCCCCATACTCCCGGAACCCTGAAAGGGCGAAATATTACTTTAAATTTCATAATTGCGGCGATAGAAAAATCCGCAGGCAATGAATTCAGGCTTTACACTAAAGATCCAAAGCTAATAGCCATAACGCAATGGCACAGAATATCGCCCGATGATCTGGTCCTGATTGACGACAAAGAAAACAGGCAGGTTATTTTCAGGACTGACAAAGTACTTAAAGTAGAATATTATAAAAGTGCAAAAGTCAGTTACATCAAGCCGCTGGAAAGTGAAATATCCATTGATCCTTACGGCAATGCTGGTAATCTGTTTATTTTAGGCGGATACTGGAAAGATTGCCGTATGGCCGATCAGCTTCCATTTGATTATGTATATACTCCCTAATTGACTTAATTGCTCTCCCCAAAATCGATATAATCCGGAATTGAGTCCTGAATTCCTTCACTTTATGTAAGAAGTGATAATTCTTCCCTGTTCACTTCCGATCCGGCTGGTTTTGAAGGATTTAGAATGAATTGTCGAGGGCCAAAAGTATTCCCCACCTCTGGGTCAAAAGTGTTCCCCAGGGTGG
>JAAXKN010000031.1 GCA_025612375.1 Ignavibacteria bacterium | reverse complement strand
ATCAGGAAAAGCAGGATGTCCTTCTTAAGTCCGCTTGCGGGATAGTGCATGATGGCTTCCAGCAGTCCGTTGGATACCTTTGTAAAGCCCCTTTCAAACATTTGTTGTGACATTTTCAGCATCCTCGGTTATTTTAAGGTCGTCAATTGTCATTCCCAGAATTTCGGCCAGCGTCTCAAGCCTTTCGGCTGTCTTTTTGTCATAAGTAATGTATTCCCATACCTGAATTTCCCTGCATACCCTGATGAATGTCGATAAATCCGTCTCCTGATGAAAATACTCTGCCATGGAATCAAGGTTTAAGGGGTAGCCTGAACGCAGGATGCGGCAGAAACCCCTGAATACCTCGCGCAGGAAAGGATCAAAAAAGTCATCAGGCATAAGCCGGCTTAATAATTCCGCCTGGTGAAGACTGTCACCCGCCAGTGATAGGACGGATGTGAGGAATTCTTTCTCCTCGTCACCGGCATCTTTCATAGCGCCCATTCCATGCCTCCGGTGTTTTGAGACAATCCATAAAATTAAGATTAGGAAATGGTAGAGTATGATCCGATAAATTTTTCCTTAAATTTCTTTAATTCCGGTTATTGCTGAAAGATGAGGCTTTATAAAACTTGTACCCCGATTGGAACTTTACTGGTCTCAATATATAGATAAGCCTTTCCCGGCTCAGAGTAAACTTCTAAAATTAGGCTTTTTTGTGATATGCCGAACTGAAAGAAAGATATGTGTGCAGATGGAGGGGGTCTTTATGCATTAAAGCCGGTATGAGTTGGCGATAAAGTATATTCCTATGGCTAGAAACGACAGTCCCATCACGCCGGAGCTTATCTGCCTGACCCTGGTGTGGAAACCTTTTTTTGAGCCGTTGAATTCTTTAATTATTTTTGCATCCCTGCGGGCTGCCAGTCCGTCGAAGAACATGAATAAGCCCGCAATTAAAAAGAGAAATCCGGAAAACATAATATTACCCTTTTAATTTATCAGGACAGTGGAATTATCATATTATTTCTAACAGCATTAGTACTCCCGCTATGACCCACATGCTTCCGATACCAATAAGCTTTTTTTTCTGTACCCTGGGCGGGATGCCGGTCCTTACCCTGTTGTACTCTTCATATGCTTCTTCGTCGGCATGTGTGAACATTCCGGTTACGAATGTAATTATACCTATAATTAAAAAGGACACCACAGCTATTTTATGAGGATCCATAATAGATCTTATAATTTATTTTTTGGCTATTGAACGCTGTTCTCCCCGACAATGGGGCCCAAATGGGGAACAAGCATAAAAAATTATCTTTACACTTATATATATGGTGACGGAGGGCGTTTTCGGAAAATTTTTTTAATTTTTTTTGAAATTTATGAAAAACCCGCCAAAGGGCGGGTTTTTGTTTATTCACTGTCGTATGTGATTAGCGAACGGATGTCGTATTTGGAGAGCTTGTCGCGGCCTTTCAAGAATGCCAGCTCTATAAGAAATGATATCTGGACTATCTCCCCGCCTGCTTTTTCCACCAGTTTGCAGGCCGCCTCCATTGTGCCCCCGGTTGCCAGAAGGTCATCGTGAATTAAGACCTTGTCCCCTTTTTCAATGGCGTCTTCATGCATCTCAACGGCATCAACGCCATACTCAAGGACGTAGTTTTCCTTAAGCGTTGTTGCGGGCAGTTTACCCGGCTTTCTTACAGGCACAAAACCGGCATTCAGCCTGTCTGCCAGCATGGCTCCGAATACAAAGCCCCTCGACTCGACTCCAACCACCTTATCGATGTGAGTTCCTTCAATAAAGCTGTAGAGTTCGTTAAAAGCGCTTTTTAGGCCCTCTTTGTCCTTCCAGAGGGTTGTAATGTCACGGAACACGATCCCCTTTTTCGGGAAATCGGGAATGCTTCTGATCAGCTGGGATAAGTCTGTTGTCACCAATTTTTTCCTCTTATTATCTGTTGAAATGGCAGGAAAGTATATATAAAAATATTAACTGCTCTTTTGTTTTTTAAAACATAAAGCTATTTCTCTTTAGAATCAATAAGAAATATCCCGCTTTACCTTTCTCAAAAGAAACTTCCTAAAGCGCTCCAGGTCCATGCAGTTAATGACCTCTTCGGGCTGAAGCCCGCCTTTTCTGGCCACCCTTATGCCGTAATTGATTTCCTCAATTCCAAGTATTGAATGGGCATCGGGATTAATTGAGAACATGCACCCCTTCTCACGCGCGTAATAAATCATGCGCCAGTCGAGGTCCAGCCTGTAGGGACTTGCGTTTAATTCAATAGCCACGTTGTTGGCCGCGCAGGCGTCTATTACCTTTACAAGATCCACATTATAAGGCGATCTCTGAAGCAGAAGCCTTCCCGTAGGGTGGCCCAGGAGGTCCGTATACGGGTTCTCCACGGCTTTAATTATTCTGGAAGTCATTTCATCTTCACTCAGCTTAAAGCGGCTGTGGACCGAGGCCACAACGAACTGGAAGTTCTTCATGAAATCAGTATCATAATCCAGCTCCCCGTCTTTTAAAATATCGCTTTCAACGCCGTGGAAGATCGGGATATCAAGGCTGCGGCTCACCTTTTCAATTTCCTTTTTCTGCTCAAGTACTCTGGCCTCAGTAAGCCCGTTTGCATAGAAAGCCGCCTTGCTGTGGTCGCATACGGCAAGGTATGTAAACACGTTATCCTTTGCCGCCTCGGCCATTTCTGTCAAAGTGTTCTTGCCGTCTGAATAAGTGGTGTGAAAGTGAAGGAGCCCCCTGAAGTCCAGTATCCCGAGCTCCGAATTTTTCCTTAGTTTGTCCGGAGCAGAAAAGTATTCCTTCTCACGCATCTCAGGAATTACAGGCGGCATATTAAGATCGCTGAAAATTCCGCCCTCATGCTCGTGGTTAAACACCCTTCCTTCGGCATCTGCCATTTTCAGGAATTCAGGGCTTCCTGTGGTAAGGAAAAGGAAATTCTCATAATCCCTCAGGCTTTCAGTTACAATGAAATATACAGGAACGTAATATTCCTCCTTTATCAGAAAGCACTTATGCGTAAGGCTCTTATTAAGGTTATTTATTTCCAGCAGGCAGTCCTCTGCAACGTCTGTGTCGTCAAAGAAGTAGTGATTCTTAAGCTCAAGCCTGAAGTCTTCCAGGCTTGTGGTAAGAATTACAAATTCCAGCTTCGAAATGACCTCCATAGAGCGCCTGTATTCGCCCGAGGGCTCGGCTTTCTTAATCGACTTAAACTCGCCCAGAGCGGTCAGTATGAGGTCCGTTTTCTTCTTCGCGTCGTCAAGAAGTGTTAAGTTTCTTGTGGATTTAATTCGTGTAATTTCCTGCAGAATAGACTCTTGCGTCTTTTCACCGAAGCCCTTAAGTGAGGCCAGGCGGTTGCTTTTGCAGGCGTCTTCCAGCTCCTCGAGTGAGCTGATGCCGAGGCTGTCGTAGATTAATTTGACTTTCTTAACCCCGAGACCGTGGATATTCATAAAGTCCAATATCCCGGGGGGAATTTCTCCAATCAGGTTCTCATAGTCCGTGGAGAAGCCTTTTTCATGAATGTCGTATATAACGGCAAGCAGGCCCTTGCCTATTCCTTTAACGCTTTTGATGCTGCCGTCTAATATCATCTCCTGAAGGTCGCCCTCCAGGTCGCGCAGTATAGCCGCGCCGTTTCTGAAGGCGTTAATCTTAAACGGGTTATCGCCCTTGAATTCAAGGATGTCGGCAAAACTGTCAAATGTCTGAGCTACTTTTTCCTTTAATGACATAAAACCACCCGGAATGATTAAAGAAATAAAAGAACTAAAAGCTGCCGTGCTGCTTTAAGAAATTAACAATAAGCCAGATCTGCAAGTATGTGAAAGTAAAGCCCACAACGACGCCTGCAATAACCTGGGCGGGAGTGTGCATTTTGAGTTTAATTCTGGCCCAGCCTATTATTAATATAACTATTAAAAACAGTAGTCCGCCAGTACCTGCCATATACATTACAACTCCGAAAGGCCCTGCGGCACCCAGTGCGTGGGCACTAATTTTCCAGAATTTATTTATGCCTATAACAAGTAATGTATTGGAAATATAGCAGAACCAAAATGAAATAATAACAGGATCCGCCTTAGCCATGGATAAAACTATGAGGCCAAGCGTGTAGATGCCTATTGCAACAAAGAACGGGACGGTTCTTTCTTCCTTTACGGATGCATCCATATCTGCAATCATGCCTCTTTTATGGAAGTAGAAGAACATCATGATCTGGAAAGCAAATCCGAATGTTAGAGCCACGCCTATAACGAGAAGTTTCTGCCACAATTCATGTTCAAGCGCAAGGGCCAGCCATGAAAATATTATTATTGTAAAACTCGGAGGCACGCAAAGTGTGGAAATGAATCTTGCAGTTCTGTAGGATAAGGGTTTGTCGGTCAATGTAAAGAGTCCTCCAATTAAAAGTTCAAAGTTCGAAGTTCGAAGTTAAAAGTTCAAAGTTCGAAGTTCAAGGTTCGAAGTTCAAAGAGTTACCGCTTTCGGCCATTGAAGTTAACGTAGAGCCTCGGAGAGGCGTGTTATCTGTAAAAATGCCGAGCAAAGAAAAAAATTCAGAGCTCCGGAGGAGCGATTTTTAAAACGGGAATTAACGCGTATACCCTACATACAAGTCGCCTCTCCGAGGCTCTATTGGAGATTTTGGATCCCTGGTTTTCTACAAACAAGTCATCCCTCCGGGACTCTTTTCTCAAGTTAAATGCACTCCCCGCCTTCAATTTTACTTTCTTCTATGACGCCTTCGTCCTGCATTGCGGGGGCGGAATTAAGGTAATCCAGGTATTGCATCAGCCTCAATTCAACACCTTCATAATCCAGTATCTTCATCAGCTCCTGCCTTATGGCTGAGACGCCGTGGAGTCCTTTTAAGTATGATGAATAATACTTCCTGAATTCTAAAATTGCACGCCTTTCCCCTTTTACTTCGATAGATTCCTTAAGATGCCTCAAGGCAGTTTCAATCCTGACCTCGGGCGTAAGGACGAGTGAGATATAGCCTTGAGTTAAAAGCTCCTTGCTTTCCTTGAAGATCCAGGGGTTTGCAATTGCACCTCGCGCAATCATAACACCGTCGGCTTTGGTGTTCTTAAAAATGTAGTCCACATCCTGAGCCGTAAAAACCCCGCCGTTTAATACTACAGGAATTTGAATTACTTCTTTAATCCTGTCTATCCACTCCCATGCGGCGTCTCCCGAATGCCCCTGCTGGCGTGTCCGGCAGTGGACGGTAAGAGCCTTTGCTCCGGCATCTTCAACCATCTTTGCAATGTCCAGGATCAGAATATTATCGCTGTCCCACCCTATGCGGGTTTTCACCGTTACAGGCAGGCTAACAGCGTCCACAATGGACTTAACCATCTTCTGCATATACGGGGGATCTTTTAAGAGCCCCGCCCCGGCGCCGCGGTTTGCAACTTTCTTAACCCAGCATCCGGCGTTAATATCTATCATATCAGGGTTTTCTTTTTCGGCTATTCTTGCCGCCTGCACCATCGATTCTATGCTTTCACCGTAGATCTGTATACCAACGGGCCTTTCTTTATCTGTAATTTTCAGCTTTTTCTGCGTCTTCTGGACCGAGCGGATGAGCCCTTCGGAGTTGACAAATTCCGTATAAACCACGTCGGCACCGAAGCCCTTGCATATATTTCTGAACGAGAGATCTGTAACATCTTCCATCGGAGCCAGTAACAGTGCCTTTTCTATTTCAATATTCCCAACCTTGAACATACTTACATACCACTTTCAATGTTATTATAAATTACTTTATCCTTTGCCATTTTGGCATATTTCTCTGCATTTATGAATTTAATGCTGAAGAAGAAAGTCAGCACCATGAATGCAGCACCCGTTAAAAACGGGAACGGGTAGCCTAAGAACTCGAATGCAAATCCTCCCCATAAGGGTCCAAGAACTCTTCCCAGGGCTGAAAGCGACTGGTTGATTCCGAGGATTGCGCCCTGCTCGTGCTCTGAGGAGTACTTGCTTATCATGCTTAAGACAACCGGCTGTATAATGCCCGTTCCAATGGCAAGCACCGAAATTACAATTGCCACTCCCAGGAAATTCCCTCCGTATGGAAGAAGCCCCAGTCCGAAGATCATTATAAAAGTGCCGATTAAAATGAGCGTTTTCTCTGTAAACTTTTCCGTCAGCATCTTTATAAATCCGCCCTGGATTACGGCGCCCACAACGCCCATAATTCCAAAGAGGTATCCCAACTGCTGGTTCGAAAACTGATAGACCTTATATCCAAGAAGAGCGAACGTACCGTAAATTGTGGCGCCCGAAAAAGTAAGAATAAAGAATAGAAGAATCAATATCCCTACATCGGGATGTTTTAAGGTCTGGAACAGCCCTTTTATGTCCAGTATCTTTGTGCCTGAAATTTTTATCTGTTTTGTCTTTTCAACATCAATTGTTTCCTTAAGGAAAAGGAATGCAAAAGTAAGCGCCATTGTTGAAAAGGCGGCGCTGGCAAATCCGGTAAAAGCGTAACCGTAATGGGAAAGGAGTCCACCTATCATCGGGCCGAATACAAATCCCAGGCCGAATGCCATACCGATCATGCCCATCCCCTTGGAGCGTTCTTCCTTTGTTGTAATATCGGCAATATAGGCCTGTGCAACGGCAATGTTGCTGCCGCCAAGCCCCCCGAGGATTCTTGATACCAGCAAGAGCCAGAAGGAATGTGAAAAGCTGAAAATTACGTATGAGCTTGCCGTTGATACCAGTGAGAGAATTATCACCGGACGCCTTCCGTACTTATCAGAAATTCTGCCCAGAATGGGATTAAAAATAAACTGGACGAATGAGAAGCTGGCAAATAAAATTCCTATTGCAAAGTCGCTTATACCGAGGTCTTTTGAAGCAAATGTCGGAAGTATCGGTATAAGTATTCCAAAACCCATTAAATCTATGAACACAGTCATAAAAATGACTGAAAGTGACGTTTTCTTCATATTTATTGTTTATCCAATTCCCTTATTATTGCGTTTGTAATTTCCTTAGTTCCGACGTAGTTATCGGGATTTATGTCGCGTGTGACATATTTCCCTTCGGCTATAACGGCTGCAACGGCTTTTTCAATTCTCCCTGCTGTATCCATTTCGCCCATGGATTCTAGCATCATTACGCAGGCCAGAATAATTGCGCACGGGTTAGCCAGGTTCATTCCTGCAATATCAGGTGCGCTGCCGTGCACGGCTTCAAAAAGCGACACATCGGGCCCGCGGTTTGCACCCGGGGCCATACCGAGGCCGCCAACAAGTCCGCTTGCAAGGTCAGAAAGTATATCCCCGAAGAGGTTTGTTGTTACAATAACGTCAAACTGGTAAGGGTTTAAGACCATCTGCATGGCCATATTGTCAATAATTTTGTCGTTAAACTGAATATCCGGGTATTCCTTTGAAATCTCCCTTGCAATATCGAGGAAAAGTCCGCTCGTATACTTCAGAATATTAGCCTTATGGACTGCGGTAACTTTCTTTCTTCCCCTGTTTTTAGCGTATTCAAAGGCAAATCTCAGTATTCTTTCGCATCCGCGCCTGGTTACAATTCCTATTGTCTCTGCAGCAGAACGCGAAGAATCGATATAATGTTCAATTCCCGAGTAAAATTCTTCCAGGTTTTCACGGAAAATTACCATATCAATATGGTCGTAGAGAGTTTTAATGCCCTTGTAGGTTTTAGCCGGGCGTTCATTGACATAAAGGTCGAATTCTTTGCGCAAAGCCACATTTACACTCCTGAAGCCCTTGCCGACGGGAGTAGTCAGGGGTCCTTTCAGGGCAATTTTATTTTTAGCAATAGAATCCAGAGTAGCCTGAGGCAAGGGGTCCTTATATTTATCGATTGCGGCCATACCGGCCGTCTGAACGTCCCAGTATATTTTAACTCCGGCGTGTTCAATAACCTTAATTGCGGCCTCAGTAATATCGGGTCCTATTCCGTCACCCGGTATCAGTGTAAACTCGTAGCTCACTTTCCCTCCTAAAGATAGTTTTTGAGAATTCTTTCCGGATCAGTGCCCTTAATACATAGATCTTCATAATATAATAATGAAAATCCTGTATACCAATCCAATACCGAATAAAAGATATGTAATCTGTAAATTTACGAAAAAAGGGGCTCGATTTCTAGTTTAACGTTCGACGTTCGACGGAAAGACAGGTTCGACGTTGAACCTTCTTGAACTTCTCGTTTATATTTTATATTCTACTATAGTTACCCTCTATCCGCCGGATGAATATAATCAAATTAGAAAAGGAGAAGCTGTTATGAAAAGGAATAAGGAAAATCTGATAGTGGGAGTGATTGTTGGGAGTATAGCAGGCGGTGTTTTAGCCCAGATTTTAACCCCTGTCTCTGGCAGGCGCGTCAGAAGGGAAATTAAACGCGGTATGAATACCTATATGGACAAAGCTAAAACCCAGAGCCGGAGGCTGCTTGATGAAACAAAAAGCGTCACTTCAAGCTGGGTCGACAGGGCGCAGGACGTATTTACTCAGGCTAAAAGATACGCATCAGGGAAAGTTGACGTTCCGAGGGATACTATTGAAAACGAGATCAGCAGGCTCAGAGATGCACTGGCTGCCGCAATTGACGCATATAAGAATTATGAAAAAGAGACCGAAGCAACACCGCCAACCGCTGCAGGTGAAACAAGACCCTCTTCTATCGAGGTAAAAGACCAGCTTACGGCTGAATATGAAAATGAAACCCTTCCCAAACGCGAAAGCATGGGAAGAAGATATGAAAATGAAAAACCGCGCTAAAACCCGGGCCATCCGTTTTTAAAGAAAAAGGATTGAGGCTCCACCTAATGGCGCCTCAATCCTTAAATAATTATTGCAGGGCGGCTATTATAAAGAAGCCGGCCTGTGTTTCGAAGCAATATTAATTCTGTTCAGGGCACGCGAGAGTTCCGCCTGTGTCTGGTCAACTTCAAACTGCTGGCTTCTGTCCTTAAGACGCTGCTGTGCTCTTTCCATCGCCTTTTTAGCTCTTTCGACGTCAATTTCCACAGCTTCTTCAAAGCTTTCGGCCAGGGCAAGGATTTTATTGTCCTTAACCTCAACTGTGCCGCCGCCTGTAGCAAAGAAGCGCGTGCCATTGTTCTCATCAACAACTTTAATAAGGCCTATTTCAAAAGAACTGATCAGAGGAGCATGGTTATAAAGAACCTGGAAGCCCCCCAGGGTCCCCGGAATAGTTACAGATTTAATATTACCGGCGTAAGCAACCTTTGAAGGTGTTACAACCTCTAAGAATAATTCTTTCATATTTTACTGCATTTTTTTGGCTTTTTCTACTGCTTCTTCAATTGTACCAACATACATGAAAGCTGCCTCGGGAAGGTCATCATATTCACCGTTGATGATCGCCTTAAAGCTCCTTACGGTATCTTCAAGCTTAACGTATCTTCCCTGATAGCCTGTAAACTGTTCGGCTACGTGGAAAGGCTGGCTGAAGAACCTCTGGATTCTTCTTGCACGTCTTACAGTAATTTTATCGTCTTCTGAAAGTTCGTCCATGCCAAGAATATTTATAATATCCTGAAGGTCCTTATACGACTGCAGGATTTCCTTTACTCTCATGGCTACATCATAGTGTTCCTGTCCCACGATGCCCGGTTCAAGTATACGTGAAGTTGATTCAAGAGGATCAACTGCAGGATAGATACCGAGTTCCGAGATCTGGCGGCTTAACACTGTTGTAGCATCCAGGTGGGCAAAAGCTGCTGCAGGGGCAGGATCTGTAAGGTCATCTGCAGGAACGTAAATTGCCTGAACAGAAGTAACAGACCCCTTATCGGTTGAAGTAATTCTTTCCTGAAGGCCGCCCATTTCAGTTGCCAGGTTCGGCTGGTAGCCTACGGCCGAAGGCATTCTGCCTAAAAGAGCACTTACTTCACTTCCCGCCTGTGTAAAACGGAATATATTATCGATAAAGAGGAGCACGTCTTTACCTTCTTCATCGCGGAAATACTCAGCCATTGTAAGACCTGTTAGTCCAACTCTAAGTCTTGCTCCCGGCGGCTCGTTCATCTGTCCGAAGACGAGGCAGGTTTTAGCCAGAACGCCCGACTCCTTCATATCGAGCCAGAGGTCATTGCCTTCCCTGGTTCTTTCACCTACACCTGTAAAGACAGAATAGCCGCCGTGCTGGGAGGCAACGTTATGGATAAGCTCCATAATAACAACGGTTTTACCCACGCCGGCGCCGCCGAAGAGGCCTGTTTTACCGCCTTTTGAATAAGGTTCGAGAAGATCGATTACTTTGATACCTGTTTCGAAGAGTTCCTGGCTGGTAGTTAAATTTTTGAATTTCGGAGCAGGACGGTGTATCGGGTATGAGAATTTTGTTTTAATTTCACCAAGCCCGTCTATGCCTTCGCCAATTACGTTAATAAGACGGCCTAAAGTTTCAGGACCTACGGGAACTGTAATCGGGGCCCCTGTATCGATAGCTGCCATGCCCCTTACAAGTCCGTCTGTTGTATCCATAGCAACAGTCCTGACCCTGTTTTCACCTAAGTGCTGCTGTACTTCAACAACTAAAACATCTTCTTTACCTTCCACGTTAATACGCGGAATTTTTATTGCATTAAAAATCTTTGGTAAGTATCCATCCTCAAAATCAACGTCAACAACAGGGCCGATGACTTGAACAATTTTTCCTTCTTTGCCTTCGATATTGCCCATTTTTCTCCCTTAATGTTCGATAAATAAATGTTAAATTAACTAAATATCCATTTCTTTTCAATAAAACAGTAAAATTTATTCAGTTTGAAAAGGAATTTCCTGTCAGAATTAAAACATAATATGCAGAAAATCAGTTCATAGTAATTACAGCATCTGAACCCGTTAAACAGATTTTAGCTAAAACAAAGCTGCCCGCACGGGGGCAGCAAAACATATTTACAAGTCTGTGGAAAGAACAAATCTCAAGATGCGGTTATTATCCGTATCGGCCACATAGACGATCTTGTTATATACGGCAACGGCATACGGATGCTTAAAGACAGCACTTCCTCCAAATGACTGAAGCTCTTCGCCGTAGGCATTAAACTTAAAGATGCTGTCTTTAGCCGCATCGGCAACATAGATATTTCCGGAATTATCCACCGCCGCGTCCTCGGGCTGAAGGAAGCGGTTTACAGCCATCATCTTTGCCTGTGAATTTGACGGGTCAAGTTTGCTCTCATAGCCCGTATACAAATTAGTGGAAACAAACTTAAGCCATTGTGTCTTAAAGCTGTTGTCACCTATAAGCGTAACAACAAAATCCATATTGCTCCGGTTTGTAGAGCTAAGGGAGCTTATTTTATTGGCCGAAAGCAATCCTGTACCTTCTGCTGCAATGTTCGGCAGTGTACCGATAAGTGTATCTTTTTTTGCAGCTGTTTTCTGGAAAATCAGTATCGAATTATCGGGCTCAAATGTGTTCTGGTTTTCAGGGCCTTTTCTGCTTACGTAGAAAGAATTATCATAAAATACGCAGACGCCTGTATACTCGCGGCGCTTGATTTCATCAATAAACCTGAAGTCGCTGTTTGTCGGCAGGAGCCTTGTAATAGGAGCCGATGCAATGTTGTGCCCGCTTGCATAAAGGTCAATTTTGTAAACCGCACTGACGGAAACAGCACTCCCCTGGATTGTTGTGTCGAGTGAAGCGCATACGATGAGGTTATCCTGAAAGTCCTGTGCAAGTGCCACAGGATGCTTAACGCTCTTTGTGCCCAGAACGTCGCCGTTAAGGTTCATCATTACAATGCGGTCGTTGTATGTATCGGCCACATAAACAAAAGGCTCATGCCCGATAATAATATCCATCGGCCTGTTGAAGCCTTTCCAGTCGGGGTTCTGCTTTATATAAACTGTATCGCCGATTTTTCCTGCATTCTGGTCCGACTGTGAGTTAATGATATCGCTTACATCCAGCTTATTTGAATCGCACTCAACTGCGATAAAAGAAAACAGTGCCATAAAGGCAGGCAGTATAAATTTCTTATAATTCATATTTACAAACCCAGCATTAATGAAAATCTGTGAGCCGACCCGAGTCGTGTAAAGTTCGAGAAGGCATAATCAAAAGTAACGTCAGCCACCCTGAGCGGCATTCTTACGCCGGCGCCCAAAGAGTAGTTCTGTTCTTCAACATTAAACTTATATCCGCCGCGTACGAAGAAGATATTCTTCCATTTGTATTCAATACCGGTCGAGACGTTTTCGCTGTTGTCGTTCGGATGGTTAAGCTGAATTGATGTTGTAACCATCTGGTCCTCCGACTGGTAAGGCTCGAATGCAAAGCCGATGCGGAAAATTGTAGGAGGAGAAAACGACTGCCACTGTGATTCCTTCCTTCCGCCCCACAGGACAACTTCACCGTCGGGGGCCATATTGTTACCGAAATTGCTTACGGTAACGGCAAATCTTGAACTTCCGAGGCCGGTATAGTAGTAGGTTCCAAGGTCTATCATCACGCCGCGCATTTTCAGCTTATCGAGAGTCTCTTCGACGTATCTTACGGTGCCGCCGAAGGAGAACTGTTCTGTCATCTTTCTTGAATAAGAAACCGCAAAGGCAACGTCTCCGAAAGTGAAGTGTTCACCCGTTCCGAAAGGCTGAGTCTCAGTAGTTACGTCCATCTCCTTCGTATGAAGCGAGGTCAGTGCAACGCCCACTGCATCATTTGACGAGAAGTGGTAAACGCCTCCAATAAAGTCGTGCTTTAAGTCCACGAGCCACTCGTTATGAGAGAACATGACCTGGTCCGCTGGAGCCTGTATGAGGCCTGCGGGGTTCCAGTAAAGAGCCGAGACATCGTTTGCAACTGCAACGAATGCATCTCCCATTGAAGCGGCTCTGCCGCCAACGCCCACTTTAAGGAACTGGACTGCCGAGATGCCGGCCCTCTGGCCGCCGAGGGTTGGGAAAAGCTGTGCTTTAGCTTCAAAGCTCAGCATACAAACAAAAAATATTATTAATAATTTCTTCATATCAGAATTTTAAGCTTAAACCAAATTTAATATTTCTTCTAGTTAGATATCTTGCCGGATTATCCGGGTATGGATTAAGTGGAGCCTGGAGGTCCGGATACCTGGGATCGTTCCATGAGTTGGGAACAGGGTCCCCGTATTCATAAGCGCGCCCGGTTACAGGGTTAATAATTGCCGAGTTTTTGGTATCCAGGAGATTATTTACCTCCATGAATACAGACATTTTAAGTCCCGCTAAAGTAAAATACTTTTCAACGTTCAGATCCACCCAGTACCAGTCCTTTGCAATCATACCGTAGCGGTTGGAGATGTCGGTCCTGTATTCAGGTTTTCCATCCTGTGCGTAGCTGCCTGTAAAGAGTTCTGCAGTATATCTTTTGCCCGATTCATAGAAGAACTTGAGATAGATGTTGTAGTCATCCAAAAGTCCCGGTGCAAAGCCGAAGAGCGGTTCGTCCTTCTGGACGTAGAAATTCATAACCAGTGATCCGGTCAGAGGGCGGTCCCATCCGGTATAGTTTTCCTTGATCGATTCATTCAGGTCGCCTCTTACAACAAGAGCGCCTTCGTCGGCCGAAGAGCTCTTGCCTGTAACAATTGCATATGAGAGTGAGCCGACGGCATTAAATGACTTCCCGATTCTTTTCTTATACTCAAACTCAAGGCCTCTTGCGCGCGCATAATCCTGGTTTGTATAAGTTATAAAGCTCTGCGAAGCAAAGCGGGCCGAAGTAATTACGGCTGAGCGCGTTGAGATATAGTCGAAGATATCTTTATAGTATGCCGTAACTGTCATTACGTCGTTTTCCGAGAACTGTGTCTTAAGACCGAGCTCGTAGGCGACTGTTGTCTCAGGGTTCAGGTTCGGGTTGCCGAATTTCTGGAAACTGGACTTTGCGCTCGAAGGGCTCAGCTTTGCATAAACGTACTGCGGCTTGGGCCATTTGCTGAAATGCCCGTATGAGAAGAACAAGGTCTGGTTATCCGAAATCGGGTGCGATATACCAAGCCTCGGGCTAAGGCGTGCCTTGAAGCGTCTGTTGCCGAAGAACTTATATGTATCTTCATAATATTCTTTTCTTATCTGATCCGGAATTGTAACTACATCGGGATTGGCCACTGCGTCATCGACGTATTTGCCCGGGAACCAGTAGTCCATACGAAGCCCGAAGTTAAGTATCATACCCGAGAAGTTAATGTTATCCTGCGCATAGAAAGCGCCCGTTGCAGGATAGACTTTATAATAGTCGTTATTAAGACCCATCGTACCGATCCACGGCTTATATATATCCAGAAGCTGCATTTCGGTAAGCGAGAGGTTAAAGCCTGCCTTGAATTTATTCTTTTCATCAAAGAAGCTTGTAAGGTCTCCCTTAACGGAAAATTCTTCAAAGTAGTGGTCGTGCCATGTGTACGGGTTTCCCACGTCCCAGAATCCGTCACCCGGAATAACGCCGATCGTATCGCGTCCAGTATTATAGTATTCCAGCGGGAAGTTTGTAATATCTTTTGGTTCAATGTAGTCTTTCCAGTTAAGCCCGTTTGCATCAGAGCGCAGGTGAGTAAAATATTTACCCATCTTAAGCTCATAGAATGTCTTCGAATTTAATGTGTGCGTCCAGGTCAGAGTATTATAAATATTGTCGTGCGTATAGACGTTTGCATTATCCAGGATATTCTGGAATTCGTACTGGTAGCCCGGGCTCGGCTCCACGTATTCAAGGTTCGACTGCAGCGACTGTGAGTTCTGGTTAATGTCCACCGAGCGGTTATAAGAATATACCAGTTTCATGGTAGGAGTCAGCTTATAAGTAAGTTTTCCCATACCTGACCATGAATTTTCCTCCCTCGGGGAGAATCTGCTGCCGTAGAATATTGAAGAATAGAGCCTGTCGGCTGAGGCCTTTTTGTAGCCCTGGGTAATACCGTCGCTAAGGCCCATATAAAGGCTTCCGAAGAATGAGAGTTCACCTGGCAGGTTAATGCCAAGGGCCGGAAGGAGCATTCTTGTAAAGGGCTCGGGGCCTGACAGGTTAGCCTCAAGAATATCTATGTTAAAAACGTGGTCTGAAACCTTATTGCCGAAATTATCTTTTTTATACGAAACATACCCGTGGAACTTGTCACCGCCTTCTCTAGTCCTGACGTTCACGACGCCAGAGGTAGCCTGGCCGAACTCGGCGTTATAGCCGCCCGTAATAACCTCAACTTCCTCGAGGGCGTTTGAAGAAAGCTGCAGGCCGAAGCCGGTGCCGGACAAGGGGTCCTGCACGGAAACGCCGTCAACAAGAAGCGCGTTCTCGTAGGAGCGTCCGCCGCGGATGTGGATTTCGTTATCAGTTTTAATAACGCCTGCCTGCTGAGTCACGAGGTCCGATATATTTTCAACGGCAGCCATTTCAATTTCGTCACGGGAGAGAGTTTTCTTGCTCTGTGTTTCCTCAACGTCAACCAGCGGTTTCTCGCCTATAATGACTACGTCCTTATCGAGCGTGAGGGCAGATTCTTCAAGTTTAACGTCAAGAGATTTTGTTTTATTTGCTTCTATTTTGATGCCTGTAAACTGAACAGTCTTGTAGCCTATAAAAGAGACCTCAATTGTATAGGTACCGGTTGAAACGCTGTTAATTGCAAATTTACCCGAGGCATCACTCTGGGCGCCGTAGTAGGTGCCTTTAACAATAACGTTCACGCCGGGAAGCATTTCCTTTGTTTTGGCATCAGAAATCTTTCCCTCAATTCTCCCCTTTTCCTGTGAGAAGAGCTGAAATGAAAGCAAGATTGAAAAGAAAGTAATTAGTATAGTTTTTTTCATAGTGATAAACCAAAGTCCTCAAAAAAGATCTTTTCCAATAGCAGTTTCACATTCCCCTGGTTGCCGTCAGCTTTGGCAAGAGGAAGCGCGATAAAAAACAATTTCTTCTCAAGATCCCTGACACCAATTATCTTGTTGCCCGAGAGCTGTGTAGTCTCAAGGTTGTAGATTGGTACGGAGTAAGATTCCTTAGGATAAATGCTCCTTACAGAGTAAATAGATGTAATAATCTTGAGGTCCGGGTACAATGAATTGATTCCTGTAACTTTACCGTTAGAGGAAAAAAGCGTCGTCAAATAGTCTTTCTTGTAAGTACTTCCTACCGAATCGACCGGAAGAAAAGATTTCAGCAGGTTGTTGAGTAATAGACTGTTTTCTGCTGCCGAAACGGATTTATCGATCTTTTCCGGCAAAGGCATCGAAAATGCAATTTTTCCTCCAAGGTCAATAAATTTCCTTGATGAAATACTTGCCTCATTGAGGTTTGGAGCATCATCCGAATACCAGAATATATATTTAAAGAATTTAATGGTTTCAAGGAATGTCACGTTTTCGTACGGGACCTTGTTTGCACTGATATCCCACACTTCATATTTATTTGCGAGCGCCCCGCCGTGCATCGTATTAAAAACATTCTTAAAGAAGTCAGCTGCAGCAGGATCGCTTTTATTGTCATCGATAATAAGTACGCTGCCTGCAGGCTTTTTAACGTACCACTTTCTGGATTCCGAAGGAAGAGCCGTAAAGGCGCTTTTTGCTCCGGAAATGTCCTCGGCCTGGATGTAAACCTTATTGTAATCATTCAGCTTAAAGCCATCCAGTTTCTGCGAGTAAATATTTCCCTCAGAAGCATTAATTAAAATTTCTGTCTGAGCTCCGGAAGTATTAAAATCTTTCATGCGCAGCATGACAAGCCTGGTATTTCCGGGCAGTGTAACAAACTTTGTTGTATCGTTAAGTGCAATGTTGATCTTAACGATTGTCTCAACCCCATCAACGTCCGATGCATCCCAGCCGAGAGTCATAACCGGGTATGAAACCTCAGGCAGAGTAGTCAGCTGATTAAATTCCAGCTGCGGAGCCGAATTTTTCAATGGGTATTTGAGGCTTGCAGGTTTCGGGTCTATAAGTCCAATATCGTAGAACTTTTCACCGGGAGTATATTTGCCGTCGCCGTTCTGGTCAACGAATGGTTCGGGTCCGAAATCAATACCATTCTGGACAACTGAATTATCATAGACGCCGTTTCCGCCGTTATCCACTGCGGCGACCTTAAAATTGTAGCTCACATCAGAGGCTCCGATTTTTAAGGCAAATACGCTGTCATTTTTTGTTGTATATGACCAGTGTACGTCATCCCACGAAAAATAGTATCCCACGACGAGACCATCGGGGTCATCGCCCCACCAGCTGACCTTCAGTTTGCTGGGCTGTTTTGATATATCCCCGTCGGGCATGAGCGACATAAAAGTATGCGGAGCCTCATTGGGCGAGAGGATATCGGTAATCTTTTCGTTACATGCCGTAATAAACAAAGCAAGCAATAAGAAAGGTGCAAAACGTAAAAGTTTCTTCATTTTTTTATAAATGGTATTGAAAAATTATCCTTAAAATTCAACGCCCGGCAAAAAAGCCGGACAAAAGCTGAAAGTCATCTAACTCCCCTCCCCGCTTTCATCAGTTGAAAGCGGGGATAAAAGGAGGTAAATACTTAAAAAGAATAAAAGAAGAATTACTTCAGGAGAAGCATTTTCTTTACGGAATTCATGCTGCCTGAATTTAACTGGTAGAAATAAATTCCTGAAGGCATATTTGAAGCATCAAAGGTTGCCTTATAAGTGCCGCCGTTCTGGAACTGATTAACCAGAGTTTTAACTTCCTGGCCCATCAGGTTAAAGATCTTAAGGGTAACCATTCCACCCTTTGGAACAGAGTATTCAATTGTTGTAGAAGGGTTGAACGGGTTCGGGTAGTTCTGCTTTAAGCCAAAGCTCTTAGGCTGGCTGCTTACAGATTCAACTCCTGTTGTGTAGCCCTGGTAGTCGTCATTTTTTCTCGGGACAATCTTATAGTTACCGCCCGTGTAGATGAGGACACCGGTTATGCTGCTGAACTTGTCGCCCTTTGCAACTTTTGTCCAGTTAGGATAAGTAACAACAGTAGCGTCCCAACCGTTATGGTATGTACCGGCACCATCGCCAAGTTTAACTCTTGTACCCACGCCTGATTCATCAGCCACGAGCATTTCAGCATCATTATATGATGTATTGTCGTCGGCATTATCTTTTAGGACAGTAAGGTTTTTATATTTAACAAGCATGCCTTCATATTTTTCGGCATCAACCGTTCCGTTAGTTTTGGTTGCTATATCGCTTGTTAAAAGTTCAACCGGCTGAGGAACGGGGTTATTTGAAGAGCTGATAGTAATAGATGTAATAGAGTCGAGTCTAGTCAGGTTATAATCTTCAATGATGGTTCCGCTTACAGTAATCTTGTCTCCTCTTTTTACTGCCACGGTATCATTACCTGTTATTACCTGAAGAGCCTTAATTCCGTAGACCCAGATTCCGCTCCAGGGTGTTGAACCATCCTGCATGAAAATTCTCTGCAGTTCAAGATAAGTTTTCTGGTCTCCCGGGATATCAGATGTATCGGCAGTAACTACGCCCGTAAGAGAAACTTTATAGCCTGAATAAGGGCTGAAGCCGCCGCCAAGCGGATTGTACTGTACATCCCTGATTGTAACAGGCCTGTTAAGAACCATATAGAGGTAGTTGCTTCTTCCGGTATCTGCCGGGAAGTAGGATACCTGGTCATCGTTATCCTGAGCCCATACATAGAAATCTACTAAAGCTGAATCTTTTTGTATTGCAGGAACGGTTGCTTTGAATATTGTGGTATCTGCAGTCTTTGTCATTGGAACATTGCTGTAGCTGCCGCCGTTTACCCTGTAATAAATTTTTGCATCCTTTATGCTGCCGCCTTTCTGCGGGAGAATTGTAGCAGTAAGGTCTACAGATTGGCCAGGGCTGACAAGGTCAGTATTTCTTTTAAGTTTAGAGATTGCAGGAGGCTGTGAACCGATTTCCATGTCGTTCGGGTATAAAGGAGTAATTGTATAACCTGTAATTGTTCCGCTCCAGCGGTCCTGAATAACGCCTCTTATATAGTTAAGTTTTGCGTTATTCTGCGGCAGGACGTAACCGCTATAGTCCTTAAATTTATATCCGCCTATAGCATTATACCCGTTCTGGGCATACATATAGATCTGATTTCCATTTTCGTCATTTATCTTAAAAGATCCGTCGCTGGTATTTCTGTCGCTTACCCTGACATTACGGAATTCAACGTACATACCCTCGTACTTTTCAGCCAGGGGATCCATAACGCCGGCATTTGTAAAGTCACTTATCTTCATCACTTTGGCAGCAGGCCTGTTCGGAGCCTGATCAAGTGTGTTTATAGGAACCGGAACTGGCTTGGAAATAAGGACGAATTCAGTTGAAGTGAAATAATCCTTAGCATATCCTGTAAACTCAACATACTGGGCCGAGTCAACCGTCCAGAGGTTTGTTCCGCTATTCTGGTCTTCCTGGTAAACCTGAAGACCTGCCCATTCGCTGCTGGAATCCTGCACGAAAAGCACATATTTGTTTGTGCTGCTGCAGAAAATCATCGGCTGTGAAGACGAGCTGGAGGGATCCTTCAGCGTACTGTGCAGTGCAACTGCACGAATCCTCACGGTATCAGTAATAGCCGGGGATTGTTTACCTGCTTTGAGGTCTTCATCTGTACGGTACTGAATATCCTTAATGGTCTTCAAGGGATATACTTTCTGCGCAAATGAAGAAGCGCTCAACAGAATCAGAGAAATCAATAAGTATCTAAGTTTCATATAGGCCTCATAATATGTTATTAACTAAAACAAAGTATCCGGGAAAAACGCCCGGAGAAAAACTGGATTCAGGGAATAAGCATTTATTTAACGATCAGGAATTTCCCTTTTTTAATTTCGCCGGTCTGGGAATCCTTAACCGTAAAGAGATAGAGTCCGCTTGCGATTGCCTGGTCGTTGTCGCTGATAATATCCCATGCGTGTTCGCCGCCTGCCATAATCTGTGTCTGGTCCTTGGCATAAGTTTCAAACCATCTCAAGTCGCTTCCGTTACTGTTTTGGTCATGCTGTATTCTTTTAACAATATCCCCGGCAAGTGTATAAATTGTAATTTCGCATTGAGCCGGAAGATTATAGAAGTAAATTTTCCTCAACCTTTCAGAATTGCCGTCCCAGTAAGCGTTTCCGTAATAAGGATTCGGATAAACGCCAACCTGGGCCTTCTCGTCCGAAGTAGCAGGAGTGCCGGGTATAACGCGCTTTGAAGAAGCGAGCACACTGGACTCCAGGCTTTCGAGGTTATTTACCGGGTCCCCTTTGTCGAAGGCGGTTACAGAATATGTATACTGCCAGCCGTTTAAGAGGTTGTCAATTTCAAATTTATAATAGTATTTGTTTGTATCGCCCGGGAAAGTTACAGGATCGCTTAATCTTACTTTTGAAAATCCTGTATTATAGCCGACAGTGTTATTAAGGCTGTCGAATTCAGCCAGTGTAACAAGCGAACCCAGGACGTCCTGTGTTGCAGTAAGGTCGTATCCGGCGTTTGTCCTGTAGAGCCTGTAGCCTTCAAAATCCTTCTTTGAAGAGATAGGATCCACAGAGTTTTCAGCGCGTTTATCCCAGTAAATTGTTACTTTCCTGTCCTCAGGCACAACCTTAACTTCAGGTGAAGCTGGAGGTGCAGGCAGAATAAATCTTTTTATTTTTCCGTCGCCGTCGAGGTCCTCGCCCGGATCCAGGAGGCCGTTGCCGTTTTTATCCTCGCCGTTATAAGCCCTCAGGGCCCAGCCGGCGTTAGTAAAGAGGTTTTTCTTCTGTTCTTTTGTATCAAGAGCGGCGGGGTCATATCCCGATTTCTTTGCGCACACGATAGCAAAGGATACATTAATAGAATCGCCTGGGGCAATAGTTGAGAATGGGCCGGAAGTCATTAAAATTGAACGGTTGCTTGAGGCTCTGAGTGTTGCCTGGTTAATATTCTGGAATTTAATGCCATCGGCAAAGAAGCCGTTCATTTTTTCATACCTTTGCATGTCGTCCATCGGGGTAAAGAATATAAGGTCGCTCGTATTGGAATGGGTCCAGCTTACAAAGTTTGCATTGTTAACTGCCGGCGTAGCGCCCAGGTACTGAATGCCCACGTAGCTGTCTGTAAAGCCGACGTCGCCGTCGGCGTCAAATTCATAGCCTATTTTTAATGAATCTGCATAGCCGTTACCACCGTGAGTAAAGAAGTTGCTTGTTCCGGGAGGTGAAACAATTGTATTTCTAACTACGGTATCTGTCCAGAGGCCAACAAAAACGCTGTCTATATATTTATCCGAAACGTTTTTAATCCAGTAGTTCATAATAACGAAGAAGTTGGCAAAAGAGTAGTTCCAGACGTAAGATTCCTGGTGGACCGCGATGCCGAGAGGTGTATGATCGGGAATAGGTTCATTGTTTGAGCCGATAAGCACGCGGTTAGTGTCCACAAAATCCATTACAAAGTCCTGATGAGAGACTGCCTTAGGGCTGAAATTCTTGGAAGTCAGAAGGCTGGAGCGTTCAACGATACGGCTTCCCGGCAAATTGGTGTATTCAAAGCCGCCGCCGCGAGAAGAGACTGAGGACTTATCGACGGCGCCAGTAGTAACGAAGGGGCCGCTTTTTCCGGATCCCGAGGCATCCTTGCTTAAATAACCTCCCACCCACAGGCCGCCGGCAAAAATGTGTTCGATGCCGCTTCCCAAGGGGTATTCGCAGGAAGGCTGCTTGGGCCACGTTCCGCTGAATCCGTTGCCGTACATACCGAAATTTGAGAGCGTAAGGCCAAGGTTTCCGATATTGGTAAATTTGGAGTTATCGTCGTCAGTTGTCTTATAAATTCTTTTCTGATTTTCCTGCGCAAACAAAGAGCATGAGAAAAAGAATATTACTGAAAGGACTAGTATAAATTTTGTTTTCATTAAGCTAATTCATTAATGGTATATTTTAAGGCACAAAAAAATAACCATTATGATTGTCTATAGCAACAAAATTCTTTTAACTTTAGAAAATATCGAGAGGCGGTGTAAGATGCGTGGAAGTCTTTATTCTGTAAATATTTACTCGTCCACGAGGAAGAAGTAAATAAGGGCGCCGAAATTGACCTGAAGGGCGCCGAAGGCTATGCCGCTGTAGAGGTCATACCTGTTTGTCCTGTCCAGAAGAGTGTTGTCACCGGACTGGTTATACTGGTCGAAGGATTTATTTGCCTTCATTTTATAATAAGCCGCCGTTGTCCCCAAGGCCACGGCTGTACCGAGGAGGATCTTGAACATATTTGTCTTAAAGAAGCTTTCCTGCGGCTTTTTCCCCAGGAACTCCAGGTCTATTACGGGGCTATGTACCAGTTCATCTGAAGATAAGAATACAGGCTTGTAATTTGTCTTTCTAACCTCAACCTGCGGGAGGGTTCTTAGAATAGATAAGGGAGTACTTCCAAGGAGAGAATCCCTGTAGTAAACGTCGGCATTGTCGGGATTGGTTCTAAGGAAAGCTGTTTTCTTAAAGCTGTATTCCAGGTTTTTAGTCAGTCCGCAATCAGTGACAGAGATTGAATCATGTATCTCCTGCGCCCCCCATTTGCGGGCTTCATCCTTAATAAATATCTTATATCTCCCCTTTTCCACCTCGCGTGAGGCGCGGCCGCTTCCGATAAATGAATCATTGAGGAATATTGCAGCCGAGGAATCCCCGGTTGAAATATTCAGTATGGAGGTGCATTCCTTATTCTGGGCAGATGCCGCAAGAAAAGGGATGAAAAATATTAAAAGGAGAAAATATTTATTTAGCGCGTTCATAAGCCATTACCTTGCCGTTATCAACACCCAGATAAAGAGTTTCATTGTAATATACCGGGGAGAGGCGGGCCCGTCCCTCGAAGTACATTGTTTTTGCTATCTGTCCGTTTTCAACATTTATGAAATAAAGCTTCTTATTCAGATCGGGCTGCACCAGAAAATCTTTAAAAAGCAGGGGTGTAGTGTTTATCACGCCATCTGTGGAAACTTTCCAGAGGAGTTTGCCCGAACTTCCAAGAAATTTATAGATCTCGCCCCTCAGGTTCCCGATGTAGACGTATATGCCGTCATAGACCGGGAAGACGTTTATTTTGTATCCCGTCGGGTATTTCCAGAGGACGTCACCCGAGGTTAAATTCATGCAGTAGAGGACTCCAGTGTTATCTGCCGCAAAGACCGTGTCGCCTGAGGCAGTAAAGCCCCCTTCAAATCCGCTCCCTGTTTTTTTCGCGTAATTTAAGGAGCCTGTATTGGCATTTATGGAATAAACATTTCCCTTGTCGTTTCCGAACACGAGCCTGTCGCCAGAGAGTGCGGCCTGGGAGTGAATGAACCCTTTTGTATCGTATTCCCACACTTTCTGATTCCCATTGTCATATTTAATTGCCTTACCCTGCTCGGTAAGGAAAACAATCCCGTCTTTTGTCTTAACGGGTTCGCTTTCCACCTTGCCCTCAACTTCGTATTTGGCCGCCTCCTGCCCCGAATGGAAATTAAAATTATAGATAACAGAGTTATTATCCTTGTAGCCCGTAAGGGGGAAAGTGAGCACGAACTCATTTATTACGGGAGCGGGAACAATGGAGCCCCTGTATTTAATGAAGCCGATTTCTTTTCCTTCATCCCCATCAAAAGCGTAAATCCTCCCGGACAAGTCGGGAACAAATATATAATTTCCGAATGCTGTAACCGAAGTAGGGCTGAATCCCCCGTTTATATCCCCTTCCCACTTAAGGTTTAATGTGTCGCCAATACTTACGGGAACAAAAAACCTGCGCGAGGAGCTTTCGCCGAACATTGAATATGAAGGGCTTCCGAACTTTGCCTTTGGAATTGCTATATTGCTTGAGCAGCCCCCCAGGAGCATGGTAAGAATAGCAAAAGCCATATTAAGGCCAAGTATTTTCAGTTTCCATGTATTCATTAGAAGTCCCATCCAATAAAGAACTGGTAGAAAAGTCTGGGCTGCAGGCTCTTAAAGTTATTTTCTATCTTTTTACCTATATCGTAACGGAGTGTTATGATGTCAAAAAGGTTAATTCTTATTCCGCCGCCAAGGCTTCCAAGTGTCTCCTGGTATGTTTTATCCCAGGCGCCGCCGCTATCGAAGAAAAGAGCGCCGCGGATGTTCGGGAAAACGAAGTCGATAAATGGGAATCTTACGGCAAAAAGGTCAATTAACGGGAATCTCAGTTCAAGCGATGAGATCCAGAGCTTCTGTCCGCGTATGGACCATCTGGGCCAGCCTCTTAAGTCCCAGCTTCCTCCCATAAAGTAGCGCCTTGCCTCCCGTCCGTCGTTATAAAGGAGTGCGGTTCTAAGTGCAAGAGCGCTTTTATAGCTCAGGCGGAAATAGTTTCTGAAGTCAAAAATGAGCGTATAGTAGTTTACGTTGCTGTATTTAATGTCGTTCGTAAAGCTTAAGAGCACGCGGAAGCGTGTGCCGTCTACAGGTCCCGTAGGCCCCCAGAGCGAGTTATCCATCACGTATGAAATGGAATTTGTAGCCAGGAGCGCCTTTCTTTCTATGACGTTCTGTATGACCTCTTTATCTGAATTGGCCAGTGAAACGCTGGCTTCAATTCTGGAGAATTTGCTGAAGGGGTAGAAAAGCGTAAAATACCCTCCGAAGCTTCTTTCCCAGTAGTATTCATCCGAATCCATTATGTCGTAGCGCCTGCCCGAGTAGTTAAAAAGCCCGTAGGCGTAGTTAGTCCTGTTCCCGATATTTATTCTGGATATAGCGACGTTAAAGCTTTTTAATATATCGCTTTGAACCTCAGCCGTGTTATAGATGAGGAAATAATAGTTATCGTTGCTTAGAAGGTCGCTTAAGGAAAAAAGTGCTCCGCCCTGCGTTCCGTAGACGGGGTCTGTAGTAACCTGGCTCTGCGCGTAGTCGAGTGTGTACTTATTCTCATATTTAAGTTTTTCCTTAATTGAGGCGCCCTCGAGCTTTTTAGCAACCCACTTGCCGTCTGTAAGCGTAAAATCGAAACCTACGAATTTGTAGAGCGAGTCGGCGGGAGCCTTCAGTTTAATTCTGTAGAGCTGGAAAGAGAACTTCTCAAATGCCGAGGCTACAACTTCATTATTATTGATGAAGGAGTAATCGAATACGCTTGTAACAAAATTTGTCATCTGCGTCATGCCCGAGGGTTTTCCGTCCCTCATCTCCAGTTTCCAGAGGTTCTGTATGCCGTCATAGTCGGAGGTAAAATAGAGACTGGAGAAATCGGGGCTGAACTCCGGGCTTTTGTTATTTGCGTCGCAATATGTAAGATAGCGCGTGGAGTGATCGTTTAAGTTATACTCGAAGATGTTGTATTTTTTCTTAAAGATCCCCTCACTCCTGTCGGAAGAAAAGACGACCGTAGTATCGTTTTTGCCGAAAACGGGGTTTATGTCGCTATAGTAGTCGTTAGTAATTCTTTGGAGGCTGCCGTCCTGGTAGTTATAGACAAATATATCCGAGTACCCGCGTCTGTCGATGGACTGGAAGACAACTTTCTTTCCGTCGGAGGACCATCTGGGGGAAGACATGCTTATAAGTTCATTATTCTGGTAATCCCTGAGCATTTTCCCCTCACCAATTGAGTAGAAGTGCAGGGCGTCTGTGCCTCCGGTTTTTGTAATAAACGTAATAATGCCGTCTTTTGATACGCTCAGCGAGGCATCCAGGAGGTGGAAGGCCTCAAAGACCTCTTCTTTTTCACCGCGGATGAGAATATCAGGTTTCGGGCGGTCTTTTTCCTTCTCGAAATCTTTTAACGGCATCTCATAGATTGAAGAATATCCGTCCCTGTTGGCTACAAAGTAGACATTGGGCTGGCCGTTTTTATTATAAATCGAAGGAGAAAAATTAAATCCGAAGTCGGTTAATTTCTGCGCCCCATTTTCCGGCGGAATCTTATTTTTCATCAGCGGGAAGTATCTCTGCTTCAGGTAGTAGTTCCAGTCACGGTCAATTTCCTCAATTGACTTCCCTATTACATATTCCATTAGGTCGTTAAAGTTTTCGTACTGCCAGAAGTTTTCCAAGAGAAGGCCAATTTTCTCCTTACCGTAAGTATCGGAAATAAACTCCAGGAGGTTCTGCCCTTCCTTGTACATCTGGAAGGTGCCGAAAATCATATAGATATCCTTTAGGCCTACGAACTGGTCGTTAATTACAGCGTCACGCATAACCATTTCCGCCTGTTCATCCCAGGTAGTGGACCAGTACTCAGCCAGACCCTCAGTAAACCACAAGGGAGGGTATCGTTCTGTTGTAACCCTGTGGTCCGTAAGGACGCGGTAGATCTTATTGGTCATAAATACGTGCACTAGTTCGTGCCTGATAACGTGGCGGAATGCGTCAATTGAGCCCAGGTAAGGGATTACGACCCTTCCTTTTAAGAACTCGAAAAAGCCTCCTACGCCCTCGGGGATAAAGCCCGGGGTTGTATTTGTCTGCTGGAAATGGATGTGTGTGTTATAGAAAATAAGGGGGATTCTGCCGGTAACAATGTTATTGAATTTAACCTTAAGGTCGCCGAAGGCTTCCTCGGCAAAGTTTGCACCGATTTCGGCCATTTCCTCGAAGTCGTCATAAAAATAAATATCGAAGTGTTCGGTCTTGAGGACCTTCCAGTTGAAGTTATCGTACTGGACCTTATTCCTTCCGAAGAAATAAAACTGTGCCTGTGCCGCAGCCGGCAGAATGAGCAGGAACAGGACTAAGTATTTAAGTTTATTTATAAGCAAGCCATTCATCAAAATATTAATATTTTAATTGAAGAAAGACAGATGCTGATTACGAAGCCTTTACATTATGGACGGCCTAAAATTTGTCATCGTAAGGGCGAGCGCCGCCCGCCCCTACAGAAACTGGATTCAAAAGGCCATAAGGCATATGAAAACAGCCTATACCTACAGTATAAGGAAAAAATATATCGTTATGAAAGGATATTTTAGGGAATATCCCCGTTTATTTTTCCCTGCCTTACAAAAAGTTATTGGTCTGCTCAATTAAATTCTCCGAGAAGAACTTTTCAATTCTTTCCGATACTTCCTGGAGCGAGCCGTAGCCCAGGCATTCGTTAGCCATCTCCTGCGCCTTTTGATAGCTGAGGCTCCTGATGATCCTTTTAATGTACGGGATTGAAGAAGGAGAAACGCTAAGCGAATCCAGCCCCATTCCGACAAGAAGTGGTATTGCAATTGTGTCGCCTGCCATTTCGCCGCACATGCTTACAAACGCGTGGCCTCTCTGGCCGTTTTTAATTATCTGATTGATAGTTCTTATAACAGCCGGGTGGAACTCCTGGTATAGCATGGAAACAATTTCATTTCCACGGTCGACCGCCAGGACGAACTGAATGAGGTCGTTTGTGCCGATGCTTAAGAAATCCACCTCGTCGGCAAACTCCTTTGCCAGCACGGCAGCCGAGGGCACTTCTATCATAATTCCGAGCTGAAGATGGGAGTCGTACTTCAGGTGTTCTTTTTTTAATTCCTCTTTGCACTCTTTGACAAGCGCCTTGGATCTTTTGACCTCTTCCAGGGAGACCACCATTGGGAGCATGAGTTTAACGTTCTTGTGAACGCTTGCCCTTAAGACAGCCCTGATCTGTGTCTTGAAAATTTCGGGGTTATCCAGGAGAAATCTTATCCCCCTCCAGCCTAAGAAGGGGTTTGGCTCCTTGACGTCGTGCGGGAGGAACTTATCGCCCCCGACGTCAAAGGCACGGATAATGACATACTCGGGATAAATTTTCTCGGCCAGTTCGTGGTAAGCCAGGTACTGCTCGTCTTCTCCCGGGAATGTGTCCAGGCCTCCAAAGACCTGTTCAGTTCTTAGTAGACCTATTCCCTTGGCCCCGTTTTCAATTAAATAGTCCACTTCGTCTGTAATATCAATATTGCCGCGGATAATGATCTCATGGCCGTCCAGAGTAACGGCGGGCTCATCTTTCAGTCCAGCCAGTTCCTTGTCGAACTGTGTGAGCTTTTCAATTTTATTCCTGTAGAAGTTAAGCTGCGTCTCATCGGGCTTTAATATGACAATTCCGTGGAAGCCGTCCATAATAACCAGGTCGCCGTCTTTAATTTTTGCCGTTGCGTCGTGTGTTCCGACTACAGCCGGAATTTTAAGCGAACGCGATACAATTGCGGCGTGCGAGGTAAGACCGCCGAAATCTGTAATATAGCCTTTAACGTTACTTTTAGAGAAAAGTATTGTATCGGCCGGCGTAAGAGAAGAAGTAACGACAATAACCTGGTTTGTGATCTTGGACTGGAGCCTTTTTTTCTGGAGGTTCCTTATAATCCTGTTTTTAATGTCCTCAATATCCTGGCTTCTTTCCTTCATATAGAGTTCGTCAGAAGCGTTCATGAGCTCCTGGTAGCGGGTAATCTCGTCGTTTACAATAAATTCAGGGAGTCTTCTTTCAGATTCAATTCTTTTTACAATCTGATCGATTAAAACAGGGTCGTCTAAAATCATGAGCTGGGCTTCAAAAATGGCGGCCCTGTTTTTCCCCATTTTTTCAATAGCTATATCAAAGACCTTTCTGAGCTCGTACTTGGATCTTTCAATTGCCTCTTTGAGGTTTTCAATTGCCTCAGGAATATCTGTTACGATACCGTCCTTGATCTCAAGCTTTTCCTTCTCATAGAGGTAGGCATGGGCAATTGCAATACCGGGGGCGGCAGCAATTCCATTTAATATATTTGAATCCGCAACATTTAACTTTTTCACAGTTCGTCAAAGCCCCTGTTAAAGTAATTAGATATTTCCTCGGCAGCTTCGTTTTCATCTTCCCCTTCAAAAACCAGTGTGAGCTCAGAGCCTTTTTCGGCAGCCAGTGTCATAACACCAATAATGCTCTTGCCGTTTATGTTAAGTCCGTCCTTATTGATAAAAAATTCCGATTTGTACTTAGCCGCAAGTTTTACAATCGTAGCCGCAGGGCGCGTATGGAGTCCTGCGTTATTAACAATTACAACTTTCCTTTCAACCATTTTATAAGTGAAACCTTTAATGTTAAAATAATTTAAAATAATCTTTAAAAATCCGTTTAACTATAAATTTCAGTCAATATACTGAAACTATCAATTTATTTATTTCTCTTTATAAGAGATTCAGCCAGCCATTCCAGGGCGCCGCGGGCTTTTTCATCCTTAACTGCCTTAAGGCTTTTTAAGGCGAGCTGTGTATAGTGTTCAATCTCCTTTTGAGTCTCCTGGAGGACGCCTAGCCTTGAATAGATCTCTTTATATTCACCGACCCTTTTTTTCTCAATTCCCTTATTTTTTATTACCTCGAGGAGCATTTTCTTATCCTTTCCGCCTGCTTTTTCGAGAGCCTTAATAAAGAGGAAAGTTTTTTTGCCTTCGACCAGGTCGCCGCCGATAATTTTCCCGAATTCTGTCTCCTTTGCCGTAATATCGAGGAGGTCGTCCTGGAGCTGGAAAGCAGTTCCGAGGCTGCGGCCGTATAAAGAGAGGGCTTTAACCGTTTTCTTATCCCCTCCTGCAATCTGGGCTCCTACAGAGCAGCAGACTTCAAGAAGAGCAGCCGTTTTTTTATTTATCATCTCCAGGTATTCATCTAAAGATACGTCCTTTCTTACCTCAAAATCCTTATCCAGGCTCTGCCCTTCGCAGACCTCAATAACGCCCTGAGTAAAGGCAGCAAGGACAGACTTGTCGTTTTCCCTGCAGTCCTTGAGTAAAGTCAGGTACGCCACGGCAAGGAGGTTATCGCCGGTTAAAATAGCCGTTGAGAGGTCGTACTTTTTATGAGTAGTAAGCCTGCCGCGTCTTTTGTCGGCGTTATCCATAATGTCGTCGTGCACGAGTGTAAAGTTATGCAGCAGTTCCACGGCAACGGCAGCATTATAGGCCTGGTTAAAGCTGCCTCCGGCAGCGCGGGCTGAAAAGAGCACCAGAAGCGGTCTAAGTCTTTTTCCTCCGCTCTGCATAATATATTCACACGGGGCATAAAGAGATTCAGGTTTACGTTTTAACAAAAGCCTGGAAATTTTATCTTCAATTTTAATTCTCTGCTTTTCATAAAGTCCGGCAAATTCATTTTGATTAAGTTTCAATACAACTCCTCTTTATTAATCAGTTTTTGGTTCCTTAGCTCGTCCGGACTCTCAGAGCCGGTAAGATACATAACATTTTTCACGGTATTAAACCAGTCTCTAACGAGGTCTTTAACGCCCTGTATTCCATCTTTATTAAGTTTCTGAAGGACAGTCCTGGCCGAGGCAGTCATGTCTGCCCCGAGTGCGATAGCCTTAGCCGCGTCCATCCCGGAATTTATGCCGCCGGAGCCAATAAGGATGAAATCAAACTCATTTTTTAATTTTCTAACTTCCTTAATGCAGTACGAGGTTGGAAGGCCCCAGTCCCAGAAGTCTGAATTTTTCTCTTCTTTATTTCTAAGGATTTCCACTCCGGCCCAGCTTGTGCCGCCGGCTCCTGCAACGTCAATTGCCTTAACGCCTGCCTGAAGGAGCTTTTCCGCAGCTTTCAGGCTTATGCCTGCACCGACTTCCTTTGCAATTACGGGTGTTTTTACGCCACCAGCAATCCATTCAATTTTCTTCAAGAGCCCCTTAAAATTTGTGTCCCCGTCTTTCTGCATCAGTTCCTGCAGCGGGTTAAGGTGGATTACGAGCGCCTGTGCCTCAACGAGGTCTATCAGGTACTGGACGTCATGAATGGAGTTCATCTGTACAACCTGGGCGGCACCGATATTGGCTAAGACCGGGACCTTAGGCGCGTTTTTTCTTACAGTTTTGTAGGATTCGGCAAACCGGCTGTTTTCGAGCGCCTGGCGCTGGCTGCCGACGCCGATCGGAATATTAAGTTCACTGGCGGCAACGGCAAGCTGAGCGTTAATATTTTCAGCTTCGCCAGTACCCCCGGTCATGCAGGAGATAAGAAAAGGATAGTTAATCTTAAAGCCGAAGAAATCGCGGCTTAAGTCGAGTTTTTCTAGTTCAACCTCGGTTATTGCGTAATGGATAAACTCATAGCTCCCGAGGCCGCTACTTTTTTTCCTAAAGGCGACTTTATCTGTCAGGCACAGCTCAAGATGCTCTTTTTTTCTTTTTGGGATCTCTCCCGAAGAAGCATTATCCATCAGGCAAAAATATTGTTAGTAATAATAATTGAATGGAAAATATAAAAATTATCCGATAAAATCCTTATTTTGCGCGATTTTTTTCGTGTTTTTAGAAACCCGGAGCCTTGAGGATAGAGCTTAAAAACAATTTTTTTAAGAAATCCCGCGCCTAAAATTTGATTTGGAGGTTAAAATCAGCTAAATTTTCTGCCACTAAAAAATGTGTTCTTTGGGTTCAAACTTCATAAAAAGGACCGGTAAAATGGAAAAAAAGCGGTTAAATTTCTGGCAGATCTGGAATATGAGTTTTGGTTTTCTGGGAATACAGTTCGGTTTTGCGCTGCAGAATGCAAACACGAGCAGGATTTTTCAGACCTTAGGGGCAAGTGTAGACAATATTCCCATACTGTGGATTGCAGCTCCAACTACAGGTTTAATTATTCAGCCTATTATCGGTTATATGAGCGACCGCACGTGGGGGCGCTTAGGACGCAGGAGGCCTTACTTTTTAACCGGAGCCATACTGGCTTCACTTGCGCTTCTTATAATGCCTAACTCGCCTTACCTCTGGGTTGCCGCAGGCATGCTCTGGATAATGGATGCATCCATAAATGTTTCAATGGAGCCTTTCAGGGCTTTAGTAGCAGATCTTCTGCCCTCAGAGCAGAGAACGATGGGTTTTGCAATACAGAGCTTTTTTATTGGCATTGGCGCCGTTGTAGCCTCGGCACTTCCCTATATATTTGACCACTGGTTTCACGTCAGCAATGTTGCAGCTGAAGGTGAGATTCCGGCATCAGTAAAATATTCATTTTATGCCGGTGCCGCGGCCTTTATAACGGCAGTTGTATGGACTGTTGTAAAGACAAAGGAATATCCGCCAAAGGACCTGGAAGCCTTCAGGAAAGAGAAAAGTGAAAGCGCAGGCATTATGGCAGGCGTAAAGGACATATTTAAGAGTTTTGTACAGATACCGAAAACCATGGCCCAGCTGGCAGTGGTGCAGTTTTTTACGTGGTTTGCCCTCTTTGCAATGTGGATCTATACCACTCCAGCCGTTACAAAGCACATTTACCACACAGTTGACACGGCCAGCGCCGCGTACAATGAAGGCGCCAACTGGGTTGGAGTCCTTTTTGCAGCCTACAACGGTTTTGCCGCTGTATGTGCATTTCTGCTTCCATTGATTGCAAAGCATACAAGCCGCAAGTTTGTACACATGCTGAGTCTTGTAATTGGCGGCCTCGGGCTGGCATCTTTTTATGTTGTAGGAGACCCTAACATTCTCATAATTTCGATGCTTGGAATAGGGCTTGCCTGGGCTAGCATACTTTCAATGCCATATGCCATTTTAGCCGGCGCGCTTCCGCCGGAGAAGATGGGTGTTTACATGGGAATTTTCAACTTCTTTATTGTTATTCCGCAGATCCTGGCCTCAGCCATACTGGGATTTTTCATGAAGACCTTCCTTCAGAATGAGGCAATTTACGCGCTTCTGCTTGGCGGAGCCTCAATGATACTGGCAGGAATAATGGTAATGTTTGTTAAAGACGTGGATGAAAAATAGGTTATGAATGAGGGCATCTGCCCCATTTAACGTTAAAGCCTTAAAATAGAAACGTTTTAAGGCTTTTTTGTTTTCAGCGCTTCCTGATGCGGGATTTTATAAATTTTTAGCTAATTTTCCGGACATAATCCCCGCGAGACCATATGCATATGTAAAAGAAATGAGATTTATAACACAGGATTAAGTTCCGGGAATGAATATTAGTCATTGAAATAAATCACTTATTACATAAAATCTTATGCGGATAATCTTAACAGTCATTGCCTTAAACCTGCTTTTTCCCGGTGCCGCAACGGCGCAGAATCGCCCCGGGAGGCTGCAAGGGTTTGTTTTGGACAAGAAAACATCCCAGAGACTGCCGGACGTAACTATTATTATTTCGGGCACAGGAAAAGGTACTTCGACAACCCCAAAGGGATACTTTGAAATTGAGCTTCCCGGAGGCCAGTATACCGTTCAGGCCAGGATGATGGGATATGAGGCTATTGAGAAGAAGTGCAATATAATTCCGGATGAAAAAACGAGCCTTTTTTTTGAACTTGACCCGGCATCAATAAAAACAGAAGAAGTGTCTGTCGTTAGTTCAAAATATGACGAGATCAAAAGCAAGGGGTATGAACTTCAGCCCGGGGACCTAAAGAGTATTCCACAGTTTGGTGAGGCCGATCCCTTCCGGGCATTGTTCGCCCTGCCGGGAGTAAACTCAATAAACGATATTGGCAATCAGCTTTATGTACGAGGCGGTAATTTTGATGAGACAATGGTCTCGCTTGACGGGGTTCCTGTTTATAATACATATCACCTTGGCGGAATCTTCTCCAGCATAAACAGCGACATTATAAGCCGTGAGAAGATCTACCTGTCCAATTATCCCTTAAGTTCCGGCGGAAGCTTATCGGGCATTCTGGATCTTACTACAAAAACTGGCAGAAGCGATGAATACAGGACAGCGGCCTCCCTGGGGCTAATATCCTCCAGGGCATATGTTGAAGGCCCCCTGTTAAAAGGGACATTTACTGCCGCGGCAAGGAGGACATATCTTGATGCGCTTAACCTTATCTCCAGCCGTTCAATTCCCTATTACTTTTATGACGGGTATGCAAAGTATACGCTTCCTCTTGATGAAAATAATCTCCTTAATGCCAGCGCCTTTTATTCAAAAGACGTTCTTTTGCTCGGCTTTGATTCCAGGAATGAGAATGTTTCACCTTACTGGGGAAACCTGCTGCTAAACTCTCAATGGACGCACCTTTTTAACAGCATGAGCTCATTGAACGTAAAACTCTACCTGAGTAACTTTTTTATGGGGAGCAATACTGAAAACAGTTCTGTCTTTTTCGACAACCTGATTTCCGACCTGACCCTGAGGGCAGATTATGAACTCTCTTTAAGAGATCACGAATTAAAAGCCGGGGCTGAATATAAAGTACAGAAGCTAAGTTATGCGTGGAGTATCGGGCATTCAGGCCTGAGAGACTATATTAACCCGCCAGAGGAGGCATTTTTTGATTACGCTCCAAATCCATATAATTACAACGCCTCAGAAAACACGCTTAACATTTTTGCCACGGACGACATAAAACTTCAGGAGAATCTGTTCCTGAGGCTTGGGCTTAGAGGAAGCTGCCTTGAGAAGATGAAGCGCTTCTTCCCTTCTTTTTCAGCAGGAATTGACTTTAAGCCTTCAGGAAGGCTGAGCCTTAGCTTAAACTATGGCAGGTACTACCAGTTTCTTTATACAATAAAGGAAAACAGGCCCGAGAGCATATATGCCCCATTTGCCGTCTACTTCCTCTCCGACTCAAAAAGCAGCACTTCGAGCTCGGACCATTACTCGGCCGGCATAAATATTACCGGCCTGCCGCTGGAAACAGAGCTTGACGTGGAAGCATATTATAAGTCAAGGGCTAACCTGGCGTCTTCGTATAACAGTTACCCCAGGTACAGGTTTGAGAAAGGCTATGCCGCCGGAGCAGACGTACTGCTTAAAAAAGAAAAAGGGACTGTAACGGGATGGATAGGATATTCACTGGGCAGGTCTGTAAAGAATGGTGAAGAATACACCTATTACGCCAATTACGACAGAAGGCACACAGTAAAGATACTTTTGAGCTTTCAGCTTTCTGAAAAGTGGAAGCTAAGCGCATTCTGGACGTATGCCACGGGGACTCCTTATACTGATATCACAGGCAAGTACCTGGGAGGATATGATGAAAGGATAGGCATTTCCGACAGCTACTTAAGCAATTGGGGCAGCGCAATTGTATGGCGGCCTATTGACGGGGCAAAGAATCAAAGGAGAACTGAGGACCACCACAGGCTGGACCTTGGAATTACGGGTTCATTCATATGGGGCAGGTTTCTTGTAAATCCTTACCTCCAGGTACTAAATGCATATAATAACCCGAACTATGTAGTCATTAACCCCAACCTTCAGGAAGGAGGAGGAGATGACTCGGTAAAATTTCAGAACTCATTTATCATACCAACATTGGGAGTAGGAATTGAATTCTAAAAGAGCTCTGGCTTTGGCATTTCTGGCAGCATCACTTTTGATCTTCGGCTGTGAGTCGCCCATTGAGCAGGCGGCGGAGCCTGAAGAAATGAGCATAACGGGACTTCTAAGAGCAGGATCAGATGAGCCCCAGATGATCAGTGTATTCAAGACTTCCCCGCTTGGTGACCAAAACCAGAAAGATAATTTTATTTCCGATGCTGAGGTTTATCTGACCGATTCACTTGGATACTCATCCCGGTATGTGCTGAGTGATGATATAAGCTACGGGAAAGGATATAAGAATCCTGGTAAAACAGATTTTGTCCCCGGAAGGAAGTATTATCTGAGTGTAGAGACTCCCTTTGGCAAGGCACAAGGGGAAACGCGTTTTCCGGGTGACTTTGAAATTACAAGCCACAAAAATTCAGATACAATCATGGTTCCGGAAGATAAGACAGTAAACATAGAGCTTAGCTGGACCAAGAGTGAAGGAGCATATGGCTATGTTGTATATGACGGCAGCACACGAATAATAGAAAGCAGTGATGGAAACTCCCGCAATAATTACGGCGGCGGTAGAGTTTTTGCCACAGTGGATAACCGCATCGTCCTGCCCGTTTATAAAAGCGCATACGGAAAGGGAAGGATTATAAAAAGCGAAGAACTGATAACAATTACCGCATACGATAAAAACTTCAGGGCGCATCATTACGAGTCAAATAACAGTGCCGGAGTAAAAGGGGCTTACGGCTATTTTGCTTCAGCTGTAAGTAAAGCCATTAAAGTGGTAATTAAGTAGTCCGGGACGTATTCTCCTGCATGACATACCGGATCGTGAGCAGCGGGCCTTTTATTCTTTTATATTCCCGCTGCTTTGGAGAATAAATTTTGGGGTTTTGGAGAGAATTTGGGGTTTTCTTAGAGTCTCAGGCCGGGGCTTCCGGTGTAGCGGTTTTCAACCCTGGAGCCCAGGCTCTGGCTGCTGTCGTTCATATCAAAAACTTCAACAATAAACTTTTCGTTTGTCCTTTCTTTTATGCTTTCCTGAATTTTTTTCTTTAATTCTTTTGAAACCGAGCTAAAACTGGTAGAGCAGTAACTGCCCCTGGAGCTTGAAATCTTAATAATTTTCATGTTTTATGCCTGACAAATAAAAGAACGTGTACTTATTGTTTAATTTACAATAATAACACCTTGTGTCAAGTTTAATTGATGTGCATGAGTTATGAAAGGTTCGACGTTCAACGTTCGACGTTCGACGTTAAAAACTGCATGGCGGGCAGAGCCGCCCGCCTGCAGTTAAGGGAACAATCAGTGTGCCTGAGAGGCGAATTCTTTGGGTTTGGGGGCGGATTTGGATTCTTCTTTTACCATGAACCATAAAAGAGCGGAAATGGTAAGAGATACACCGCTTATTATAAATATTACGTTTTTGTCGGGCGAGTTCTGTATTAAATAACCCGAGCCGTAGCTTGCAAAAAGCTGCGGTATTACAACCGAAAGGTTGAATATTCCCATATAAAATCCCATTCTGCTCTTGTTCACCTTTTCAGAATATATTGCAAAAGGAAGGCTTACGACGGCTGACCACCCTATTCCAAGAACAGCCATCAGAATGTATAGCGTCGTGATTGTTTTGCCGAAGGCTACAATGCCGAAGTACCCCAAGGCCATAATTGCAACGCACGAGATGTGGGTTCTTATGCGCCCGATTTTCTCTGAAAGGGGTTCCAGAACAAAAGCCGGCAGAATAAAGCCTATTGTATTTAATATTGCAAATGAGATTGCAATGATCTGCCCTGTTTCATTTTCTGTTGCAGGATGGAGTTTCTGCTGAATGTAGGCAATAATATAAATAAACATGGTCTGAACGCCGAGCCATGTAAAGCCGTGGGCAAAGTAAATCTTAAAGAGCTGCGCTGTTTTAACCTTAGGCTGGACTTCATTTAATTCCTTTAATGAATCCGGGAGCTCCGAAGCCTCCACGGTCATAGGCTCTGTTATAAAGAGTGTAGGAAGGATTGAGAAAAGAAGAACAACACCCACACCGACATAAATTAAAGTATAGTTGCCGAAAATTGCGCCCACGACGTAAGCCAGTACGCCGAAAAATCCTGAGATAGTCTGCATCCAGGTATAGCCTTTTGTTCTTGCCACGCCTTCGGGTGTTACGTCGGCAATGACGGAGCGCGTAGGATTAAAGCTTATATTGATTGCAAGGTCGAGTGTTAGGGCTACAACAGTTGCAATTATGAGGAGGCTTTTTACGCCGAGCACGCCGCCGATTACGTGTATATTAGGCAGTGCAAGGAGCATTATAGCCGCCAGGGCGCCCCCGACCAGTATAAACGGCCTGCGCCTTCCTCCCCAGAGCCAGACCTTATCGCTTATAATACCGATAATCACCTGTCCTAATATACCGGCTAAAGGTCCTGCCGCCCAGACAAAGCCCACCTCGTCAATCCTGAGGTTATATTTAGTTGAAAGTATCCAGCTTAAAGCCGATATCTGGATTGAAAGCGCAAAACCCATTGCCGTAGCCGGAAGGCTAAGGACTGCGTAGAATGAATTTGTTAACCGTTTTTGAATTCCTAACATAGTTAATTCCTTGTTTTACGTTCGGCTGACAAGATTAAATTTTCACCCGGGGGAAAAGGCATCTCCGGGCATTGCCAAATTCTATAAAAAATATGTTTGTAAGATATAGAATCAAATTTATTATTCAAAGTTAAATTCTAACCAGAGAATAGTTTAAGACAAAACTGAGGCTTATCTCAGGCCGTGACATAATTTGCGGGGGCAGGCATAAAATCCTTCATTTATTCTGGAATATTTTTTACATTTAAGTTTTAAAATAGAAATTTTATAAATGCAAAATTTTCTTGCATTTATTCACCAATAAAAATAATTTTGTAGGTTTATTTCAGGATGGCAGGTACTCCCGTAGAAAAAGACGTAGCTGTAAACAGAAAAGCGCGGCATGAGTATGCAATAATTCAGACTTATGAGGCGGGAATTGTTTTACAGGGGACTGAAGTTAAGTCCATAAGGCAGGGCAAGGCGAACCTTTTGGACAGTTATGCCACGCTGAAAGATGGTGAACTCTGGCTCGTCAACTCTCACATCAGTGTTTACGATCAGGGCAGCATCAACAACCATGATCCTCTTAGAACCAGGAAGCTGCTTCTTAATAAAAGTGAAATCCGCAAGCTCATCGGTAAGGTAAAAGAAAAGGGTCTGACACTAGTGCCGTTAAGGCTTTACCTGAAACAGGGAAAAGTCAAGGTTGAGCTGGCTCTGGCCAAGGGCAAAAAGGTTTACGATAAGCGTGAAGACATAGCAAAGCGCGATTTCAACCGTGAGATGGAAAGAAGGGTCAAATACTGAAATATTTTTTGGTTAGACATTTAGATTGAAATTTTGAAGTTTAATAATAAATCATTCATATGAATGTAATTTTCAACATTGAAGGCAATAAATTTTCTTAAGAAATGGCAGATAAAATAAGTTTTCCCCCCATTAATGAGCAGATGGACCTGATTAGACGCGGGGCCACTGAGATCATTCCAGAAGATGAGTTAGTAAAAAAACTAGAAAATTCGTTAAAGAAGAACAAGCCGCTGAACGTTAAACTTGGCTGTGATCCGACCAGACCCGACCTTCACCTTGGCCATTCGGTTGTTTTAAGAAAGTTAGCACAGTTCCAGAGCCTGGGGCACCAGGCGATACTTATAATCGGGGATTTTACCGGCATGATCGGCGACCCGACCGGGCGGAACACCACACGCCCCCCTCTTACGCTTGAAGAGTCGCGTGCTAACGGACAGTCATATTTAGAACAGGCTTCCAAGATACTCAACAGAGAAAAGACCAAAATTGTATACAATTCGCAGTGGCTGGGAAAAATGACATTTGAGGATGTCATAAAGCTGGCATCAAAGTATACTGTTGCAAGGATGCTTGAGCGTGACGATTTCACAAAAAGGATGAAGGCTTCGGAGCCGATAAGCCTGCATGAACTTTTATATCCACTTGCCCAGGCAATGGATTCAGTTGCAATTGAAAGCGACGTTGAGCTTGGGGGAACGGATCAGAAATTCAATCTCCTCGTGGGGCGCGACATACAGAGGGAGTTCGGCATGGAGCCGCAGGTTATTCTTACGATGCCCCTTCTTGTCGGGACCGACGGCGTGGAGAAGATGAGCAAATCATACGGAAACTACATAGGAATAAGCGAGCCTGCAAAAGACATATTCGGCAAGACGCTTTCAATTCCGGACAACCTCATCTACACATATTATGAGCTTGCAACAAACATTCCTAACGCGGAACTGAAGGAACTGGAAAAGTTTCTTGAAACCCCGGGGAACAATCCGCGTGATGCAAAGCGCAGGCTGGCAAAGACAATTGTAGCCATGTATCACGACGAGGAAGCAGCCGAAAGTGCAGAGAAGGAATTTGACAGAATTTTTGTCGACAAAGGACTGCCTGATGAAATTGAAGAATACAAGTTTGACCAGGGTGTTAATGAGATCGGGATACTGGATCTGATTCTTACGGTGAAATTTGCGCCTTCGAAGCAGGAAGCCAGGAGACTTGTATTACAGGGAGGAGTTACTGTTGACGGGGAAAGAGTTGATGATATTGCCGCAGTAATAGTATTAGACAAAGAGAAGATACTTAAAGTAGGAAAAAGAAAATTTATTAAAATAACATGTTAAAAAGGAGATGATAATTTGTATGTACCAACAAAAATATTTTTTACCAAAGGGGTAGGCCGGCACAAAGAATATCTGCATTCATTTGAAATGGCGCTCAGGAGCGCCGGGATTGAGAAATGCAACCTGGTTACCGTAAGCAGCATTTATCCGGTTGGATGCAAACGCATTTCGAAGGAAGAGGGTCTCAAAGAAATTAATCCGGGTCAGATCACATTTTGTGTTATGGCCAGGAACTCCACAAATGAGCCCAACCGTCTAGTAGCTGCTTCACTGGGTGTTGCACTGCCTGCAGATGCATCGCAGTATGGCTATCTCTCTGAACACCATCCCTATGGGGAGACTGAAAAGAATGCCGGTGATTATGCCGAAGATCTGGCTGCTCAGATGCTCGCGACGACATTGGGTGTTGATTTCAATGCTGATACAGACTGGAATGAAAGAGAGCAGGTGTTTAAGATGTCTGGTAAAATAGTTCGTTCATTTAATGTAACACAGTCTGCCGAAGGCGAAAAATCGGGTTTGTGGACCACGGTTATTGCCGCAGCAGTCATGCTTCCATAGAAATACATATAAATTAATAGATGGACAATCACTTAATTTTTTGGGTGATATTTGCTGTTGTAGTTTCAGTTATGTTTTATGTGGATCTGTACCGCACAGAACACAGAAAAGGTAAAGTCGGTATAAAAGCAAGTCTAATGTGGAGCGGCATCTGGATAGGTGCCGCTTTGCTCTTCAACCTTGCAATTTATCTCTTCATGGAACAGGGCCACAGTCTCTCCGTAGAATTCCTGACCGGCTATATAATTGAAAAATCCCTTTCGGTTGACAACCTGTTTATATTTATCATGATCTTCAAGGTTATGGGGATTCACGAGGCAAATCAGCCGCACGTGCTTAAATGGGGAATTTTAAGCGCCATAGTAATGAGGGTAATCTTTATACTTGCGGGTGTGGCGCTGGTAAACATGTTTCATCCCATCATTTACATTTTCGGCATACTTTTGTTTTATGCCTCATACAAGATGGCATTTGGAGGCGAGGGTGAGATAAATCTTGAACACAATCCTGTCTTCAGGTTTGCCTCGAAAAGATTTAACCTGGTTTCAAAATACAACGGGAAAAAGTTTTTTATAAAGCAGAACGGCAAGAGGTATGTTACTCCCCTGTTTCTTACTTTTCTGCTGATTGAGTCGGCTGACCTGATATTTGCAGTTGATTCAATTCCGGCGGTAATAGCGATAACAAAGGATGTTTTTGTTATCATTACGTCTAACATTTTTGCAATTCTGGGTCTGAGGGCGCTTTATTTCGCTCTTGCGGGGATTGTAAAGCTGTTTACTTATCTGAAGTACGGAGTAGCTGTTATTTTATTTTTCGTTGGGATAAAAATGGTTCTTTCGGATATTTTTCCAATTCCCACAGAACTTTCATTGATCTTTATTGTTTTCTGCCTTGCCGCATCCATCATTCTTTCTCTGGCTTTTCCGCCGAAAGAAAATGAGGCACGGCAGTGACCGCCTTTTTAGCTTCCGGGCACAGATAAAAATAAAATAAATATCGTATATTTAATTAAGGAAATGTTTGTTGGCTTTCAGGCGCAAAATACTTATTTTTTGCCATAGAAAGGTTTTATGATTGAGAAATGCCGGTTATCAGATATTTGTAAGAAGAAAAATTGTTCTGAAGCGTAATAAAACTAAGAAATTGATAATTAAAACAAGAAGCGTTATAAATAGTGGGGTTTTGAGATTGTGATACCAAAACTTTTGGTGATTCCTTCTATTGACATCAAAGACGGCCAGACCGTCCGAGTAGTTCAGGGCATACCTGATCTGGACTGTCCTGAATACGGCAATGATCCTGTTGAAATGGCGCTCATCTGGAGGGCGGAGAATGCGAAGTGCATTCATGTGGTGGATTTCAATGCAGCCTGGGACAGCTCGGTTCAGAATCTGGAGATAATTGAAAAGATCTGTTCTGCGGTTGTAATTCCGGTGCAGCTTGGAGGCGGCATAAGGACGCTGGACGCCGCAAAAAGGGCCATGGATGCCGGGGTATACCGTCTGGCAATCGGGAGCCTAGCGATGGAAAATCCTGAAGAGTTCAAGAAAATACTGGAGACATTTGGTCCCAAGCACGTAGCGGCAGCAATTGATACGGTGGATAATGAAGTGGTAATAAAAGGAAGACAGGTCAGGACCCATGTGACACCCCTGGAGTTCGCAAAAAAGCTGAGTGAATACGGGGTAGAAAGGCTTATTGTAACAGACGTCAAAAGAAACGGTATGCTCTTAGGGCCGAACATTGAGCTTTCGAAAAGCATTGCCGAGGCAACGGGCAAGAAGGTTACGCTCTCAGGCGGCGTAAGGGATAAAGATGACCTGATGAAAATACAGGATTATGTGGACTGCGGCATTGATTCTGTTATTGTAGGGCGTGCGCTTTACGAAAATAATTTCCCCTGCCAGAGATTATGGCGGGTAGCTGAATTCGGCATATTTACATGAGGATTTAATGGAACCGGAAAAAAAGCTCAGGAGGCAGAGCAGTTTTTTTTCAAACCTGTTTAAGACTCCGGCTGAAAAAAATGAAATACTGGATCTTTTTACGTCCACTCTCCCCTTTGAGAGCTTTAGCGCAAAAGATGTGGACTTATTAATGCCGATTATGCATAACAGGATTTATGCCTCAGGTGAATATGTTTTCTTTCAGGACGACCCGGGAACGGCGTTTTATTTTATACAGGAAGGTGAAGTCTCTCTGGAGATGACATTTAAGGACGGCAAGAAGCTTAATGTGGGGCGATACAGGAAGGGGGACTTTTTTGGTGAGCTGGCGATGCTGGAAAATGAAAAGCGCTATGCCTCGGCAATTGCACAGAAGGACTCAAAACTTATAGTCATCTTTAAGCCGGATCTTGACGAGTATATAGACAAGTATCCCAAAAAAGGGATAAAAGTCTTAAGGGGTATTTCACAGATTTTTGCTCACCGTTTCAGACAGTTAAGCCAGGATTACGCTAACTTTTTCCTGGATAAATAGATCATAACACTCTTTTTTTATAAGGAGGTACTGTTATGGGAAGCCTGATTAAAAAGATACTAGTTCCCGTGGATTTCTCGGAATTCTCTAAAAATGCGCTCAAGTACGCCGTGGATTTTGCACAGGAGAACTCAGCCGAAACACTATATCTCATCTATGTAGTTGAGCCGGTCATATATCCGGCAGATTTCAGCATGGGGCAGGTGGCACTTCCCTCGGTGGAGCTTGAAGTTAATTCAAAAGCCAAGGATGAGCTTCTGAGCCTGGCTAAAAAAGAGATACCTGAGACACTTTGTTACGAGATTATAATTAAAACCGGGAAGCCTTTTGTTGAAATCAATGAAACCGCACAGGAAATTGACGCCGACCTCATTATCATCGCCTCGCACGGGCACACTGGTATGGAACAGATACTCTTCGGAAGTACGGCAGAGAAGGTAATAAGGAAAGCCCCCTGCCCTGTTTTGAGCCTCAGGACACCGATAAAAGGTTTCAGCTATAAGACAGAGAAGAAAGGATAGCCGCGGTCAAATCCATGCAGATGTCCTTTGATATGAAATGATTTTTTTTTATGTTATCCCCCGTAAAAAAAACAAATCAATGGACAAAATTGCATGAAGAAAAGACTGATTTTAATTCTGCCGTTACTTATGGCTCTTGCCGCAGGATGCTCATCCTCACAGAAAGCAGCGGGAGAAGATGTTAATATAATTCCGCGTTCGGCCTGGGGCGCTCTGGATCCCAAGCCATTTAAGCCGCATGTTCCAAACAGGATTACCATCCACCACGAGGGTGAATATTTAAGTCCCGACAGCAGCGCTGCCGAGAAGATCAAGAAAACCCAGGTATGGGGAATGGGCAAGGACAGGAACTGGGCAGATATCCCCTATCACTTTATGATTGACGCGCACGGAAATATATTTGAAGGGCGCAATGTTTTTACCGCCGGTGAGACAAATACGACTTATGATCCGACAGGCCATCTTTTAATTACGTGCCTCGGGAACTTCGAGGAGCAGAAGGTAACAGAAGAGCAGCTGAAGTCGCTTGTAGACCTTCTGGCATACTGCTGCAACAAGTACAATATTTCACCTGAGACGATAAAGGGACACAAGGATTACGCAGATACTCTCTGCCCCGGGAAGGATCTTTATAAGTACCTTCAGGACGGCTCTTTAATTAAAAGGGTCAAGGAAGTTCTGAAAGAAAAGTACGGTAAATAATTTTTTACTTTAAAAAGCGGGATTATGGGCGGTCAAAATGGCCATAATCCCGCTTTTGTTTTTTCAGGTTTTATAAGTCATCCCCGGGCATTCCGGGGGCAAGCATATCATCGGGCGCTCCCGGATTTTCATAAAGGCCCGGGCCCTTGTGCATCCCTCTTCCGGGAGAAAAAGACCTATCATCCATCTCAGGCCTTCTGTTCTTCAGGTCCTCAAATTTCTTTTTTTGATCAGCATTAAGGTGAGCTCCGGGGAATTTCTTCTTTATAAATTGCTCTTTAAGAATTTTTTCTTTTATTTACCCAGTATGAATTTATTAAGAAGATTTTCCCTTATTATAATTTTATTCCCGGCTTTTCTTTCTGCACAAACATACCCGGGAAACTTCACCTCTTATTCTGCCGCGGGCAGGGTAACGCTTGTTAATGCAGGCAGTGCGGCCTTCCGCTTTACCTTTTACAAACCCGAGATCGTGAAGGTGGATTTCATCCCCTCTCCCGGCACCAAGTTTGATTCCTCTCTTGTTGTCATACAGGATACCTCTGAGGCAGTTCCAATTATAAGATCTGAAACGGATTCCACGCTCGAGATTGCATCAGCGGGATTAAGGGTCAGGGTGTCAAAGTATCCCTTAAGGATTACGTATTATGACCTGCAGGGGAATCTTCTCTTAAAAGATAAAGGGGGCTTTTCCTTTAGCGGCAGCACAAGGAGCGTTGAATTCCGGATTCAGCAGAACGAGCACTTTTACGGCACGGGTGAAAGAGGGACAGATCTGGACAAGCGCGGGCAGGCATTTTCCAGCTACAACACACAGATGGGCGGCTACACGTCACCTCTTGACGTAATGATGATTAACATTCCTTTTGCGGCTTCAACAAACGGATACTCCATTTACTTTGAAAACACTTATCCCGGCTATTGGAATTTCGGGCAGAACGGGACTCAGGCCTTTTCCTACAGTGTTTCCGGAGGAGAGCTTTCCTATTATCTTATTGCCGCACGGGGTATTCCGGAGCAGCTAAGCAAATACACCTGGCTTACAGGACGGCAGCCCTTGCCTCCAAGGTGGGCCCTGGGCTACATACAGTCTAAGTACGGCTACCGCGATGAATCTGAGGCAAGGACTATGGTTCAGACGATGAAGGAGAAAAATATTCCGCTGGACGCCATAGTGCTGGACCTCTACTGGTTTAAGGCGATGGGAGACATCAGCTGGGACCTATCAAAGTGGCCTAACCCGTTTAAGATGATGAATGACTTTCTGGCGCAGGGGGTAAAAACGGTTGCAATTACTGAACCATATATTACAGAAAGCTCGCCAAACTTTAGTGAGGCGGCATCCAAGGGTTACTTTGCCAAAAACAGCCAGGGAAGCCCTTTTGTATTCTCTGGCTGGTGGAGCTGCGGCTGCAACGCCGGACTTTTAGACATTACGAACCCCCAGGCACAGCAGTGGTGGTGGAACATGCATCCTTCCTTTTTCGGAAGCCAGATGGCCGGGATCTGGACGGATCTTGGTGAGCCGGAACGTGACAACGCGCAGATGCAGTATTATTTGGGGCCTTCGACTAAAGTGCACAACGTATATAACCTCCTCTGGGCCAGGACAATTTTTAACGGGTTTAAGAGTTTCCGTCCAAACGAGAGGCTGTTCGACCTGACACGTTCGGGCTACGCCGGGATCCAGAGGTATTCAGCTATAACGTGGTCTGGGGATGTTGGAAGGAGCTTCGGGGGTCTTGCGGTGCAGCTTCCAATTATGTTAAGCATGGGGCTTTCAGGGCTGGGATACCACAATTCAGACATTGGGGGCTTTACCGGGGGTTATACGACGCCGGAACTGTACGCGAGGTGGATGGAGTTCGGGAGCTTCTGCCCCATTACGCGGGCGCACGGGACTGGACAGGATACAGAGCCGTGGATATTCGGAACCGAAACCGAAGAAATAAGCCGGAAATTCATTCGGTTAAGATACCAGCTTATACCATACATTTACACCATGGCTTACGAAAACCACACGACCGGCATGCCGCTTGCGCGCCCATTGTTCTTCGATTACCCCACGGATGAGAAGCTTTACAACTTAAGCACTTCGTACATGTGGGGAAGTTCCATGCTAGTCTCCCCTGTTGTTTCACAAGGGCAGACTTCAAAGAGTGTTTATCTTCCTGAAGGATTATGGGTTGATTTTTTTGATGACCACATTTATAATGGAAGCCAGACAATTACGGTGCCCTCTCCGATGGAGAAGATGCCGGTGTTTGTAAAAATGGGAAGCATTATTCCTATGCAGCCAGTAGTTAAGAATACAGAAGAGATCCCTACCGACACTCTACTTCTAAGGATCTATCCCTCATTAGATAATCCGGGGAATTTTAAGCTTTATGAAGATGACGGGAAAACTCTTTCTTATCAGAATGGGCAGTTCAGCCAGACAGTCTTTACGCAGAGGACTCTGACTTCAGACAAAGGAAACTCACTGGAGCTGACAATCGGGGAGACGCAGGGGAGCTACACGGGAAAACCGTTTTTCAGGACTTACATTGCAGAAGTGCATTTAATTTCGGATAAGCCGGAATCTGTAGTGATAAACGGCAGAAGTGCCACTATCCAGCCTTCACTAATGGAGCTGAAGATGAGCACGGGAGGGTTCTATTTTGATAATGCGTCGCACACCCTGTTTATTCAGCTAAAGGCGTATGCTGACAGCGCGTACAAAGTAACAGCAAACAACATCAGTCTTCTTACAGATGTCCGCGACAACAGCAAGGTGATGAAGTTCAGCCTGGAGCAGAACTATCCAAACCCTTTTAATCCCACTACAAAAATCAAGTTCACGATTGCTGAAAAATCTCTGGTAAAGCTTACGGTTTATGACATTTTAGGGCGCAAAGCAGCAAGGCTAATAGATAAAGAAATGCCGCGGGGAGATTTTGAAATAAACTTTGATGCCGGAAGCCTTCCAAGCGGCGTTTACATATATGAGCTTAATTGCGGGAGCTACCGTGAGGTGAAGAAAATGAATCTGGTGAAGTAGAAATAATTTTGCAGTTAACCCGCAGATTTATTATAATAATGGCCTATTTTTGGATAATTTTTAGAGAAGAAAATGGATTACAAGTTATTAGCAGAGAAAGCCGTTGAGGCAAAAGGACGGGCGCTGCCGACATACTCAAAGTTTCATGTTGGCGCTGCACTTCTGACCGCAGAGGGTAAAGTTTACTTAGGCGGCAACATTGAGACCTCCTCATACGGGCTTACAATATGTGCGGAAAGGACCGCAGTCTTTAAGGCAATTTCTGAAGGCGAGAGGAAATTTACGGCCATAGCAATTGCAAGTGACGCTCCGGGATTCTGCCCTCCGTGCGGTGCCTGCCGTCAGGTAATGCAGGACTTGTGCGGAAACATCGACGTAATTATGATTAATCACAAAAATGAATTAGACATAAAGAAACTCGATGAACTTCTTCCCTACGCTTTTAAGGATGAGGATCTGGAAAGCGCCAAAAAATAAGATTTACAAATAAGACGGGGGCTCGTAAAAGAGATGATGGAATTTACACCGCATTCAACTCCAAAGGGAACAGGCTGGATTGAGGTTATAGCAGGATGCATGTTCAGCGGTAAAACCGAAGAGCTGATAAGGCGCCTTAGAAGGGCCAGGATAGCCAAGCAGAACGTTAAAATATTCAAGCCGCGCATTGATACGAGGTATTCGGATACAGAAATCGTATCGCACAGCGAGCAGTCGCTTCCTTCCATACTTATAGACAACGCGCAGGAGATCTTAAAGCTTTCTTCTGACGCGCAGGTTATTGGAATAGACGAGGCGCAGTTTTTCTCAAATGACCTGGTTGACGTATGCAACACGCTTGCAGACGAGGGAAAAAGGGTTGTTGTAGCAGGCCTTGACCTGGATTACAAGGCTCAGCCATTTGAGCCGATGCCTCAGATGCTGGCGATAGCCGAATACATCACTAAAACGCTTGCCATATGTGTAGTATGCGGAAACCCTGCTGACAGGACGCAGCGTACGATCCACTCGGCCGAGAGGGTCATAGTTGGTGCATCAGACAGCTACGAAGCGCGCTGCAGAAAGTGCCATTATATTCCGGAATAAATAACTTCAGGCGCGCAGTTTCTTTAATAAGGATAATTGTTAAACATGATAAACTTAAACAATAAATATCACAACCTTTCAGATGCGGTAAAAGATCTTGCTCCCTTTACGCCTGATGCTGCTCTTATTCTTGGAAGCGGACTTGGTGAATTTGCAGAAAGCGTGGATACAATAAAAACCATCAGCACCACTTCCCTGCCCGGATATCCCCCTTCCACAGTGCCCGGGCACGAGGGGAAGATTCATTTTTCGGAGTACAAGGGTAAAAAGCTGATGCTCTTTCAGGGAAGGATCCACTTCTATGAAGGCTATAAGATAAGCGAGTGTGTCCTGCCGGTTTTCCTGGCTCATAAGCTTGGGTGCAAAAAAGTTATTTTAACGAATGCGGCCGGAGGAATTAACCCGAATTTTGTTCCGGGCGACCTGATGCTTAACGTTTCTTTTAATTCAGTGAACATTAAAAAAGAGCTGAGCCAGCTGATAGGAACAATTTCCAAAGAAGCAAAAGACCGGGTACTCTCGTTTCCCTCCCCCATACTGAATGAGAAGATACGCAAGGCAGCGCTTGAGGAAAGAATTTACTTGAGGGAAGGGGTATATTATTACGCAAAGGGACCGAGTTATGAGACTCCTGCTGAAATAAAGATGATGGGAGCCTTTGGCGGGGATGCCGTCGGGATGTCGACAGTTCATGAAGCCGTATATGCCTCATACCTGGGCATGGAAGTAGCGGCAATTACATGCATTACAAATTACGCAGCCGGAATTTCACCGGTAAAGCTTTCGCACAGTGATGTAACTGAAACCGCCAACAGAGTAAAACATACATTTGAGAGTCTGATAAAGAAGGTTATTACGCTGGTTGATTAAACAGGGTTTAATCAACCAGCCGGTAATATGGGGGGATTAAAAAGTGTTTCCGGCAAGGCTTAAAAGTGCTGGATTTTCAGCACAACGGCCAGAATAACTGCGAGCAGTACGAGTCCAGAAATAAAGGCTCTTAAAAGAGGGCTCATTCTGCTTTTGTAAATCATATCCTGCTTTGAAAGGTCCTTTCTGACGTAGTCTCCTTTTTCAATTGACCATTCATTGTAAGCTGATTTTTTAAGTGACATTTCCATTTCCGATTTATTTAAAAAGAACAATTAGGTCCGGATCAAGTAATTCCTTTGAAGTATTATCAGGTTAAAACAAAAACATATCATTAAGGAAAGGGAGCCTTTTTCTCACGTCCATGAGTGTGTCCAGGCTGATATCCGTTCCGGATATGGTTTCGTCGTTAACGAGTGTAATCAGTTCATCGCCCAGGGGAGAGATAATGCTGCTAAAGCCGTTATAGTCATTACCCGGATCGGTGCCGACGCGGTTAACAGCTGCGATGTAGCACTGGTTTTCGATAGCTCTTGCCTTAAGGAGAGCCTTCCAGTGTTCAATTCTTTTAACGGGCCAGTTTGCAATTACAACCATGAGTTCAGTGCGTTCCCTGGCATATGTGCGGAATAGTTCCGGGAACCTGAGGTCGTAGCAGATAGACAAGCCTATTTTCCATTCACCTATAGAAGAGACGACCGGTTTTTCACCTCTGGAGTAGTGTACATTTTCGCCTGAGAATGAAAAAGGATGAATCTTCCTGTATTTATTTTTTAAGGCGCCATCAGTGCCGTAATGGACAAGGCTGTTATAGATTTTGGAATCAGCCTTTTCAATAAAGCCCGCAATAACTTCAGTATTCAGCCTTTTGGCAAGGTCTGAAAAGTACCGGCAGGAGGTGCCGCCATCTTCCCCGGCGAACTTTACGGAATTCATGGTAAAGCCCGTGAGGGACATTTCGGGGAAAATTAAAAGAGAATAATTTTCCTGGCATTTTGAAACCAGTTCATCCAGTTTTAACTTATTTTCTTCTATATTTTCCCATGTGGGGTTATATTGTACTAAACCGATTTTCATTAATTTTATAAATTTTGTATGCAAATATACAAATTACGGCATAAAAGTTAAACACTCCGGGGGTAAAAGTAAACGGAAATTTCAGGTATGGCCCATTTGGGCTATGAATATCGCAGGAGAAAAAGTGTTTATGTCAGAGGTGGAAGACGCTGATTAAAATCACGTACGCAAAGAAAATTACGACGAATGTGGCAGCAACGATTCCAATTACAACAGGTGTGCTGATTCTTTTTTCTTCCGAATTATTTTCCGGGGCATAAGAGGGTTTTGGCTCTTCCCTTTCGCTTTTGAACAATGGAGTTTCGGGCGCCTTTACAGAGGGTTCGGGGCTCATGGGCGGGTTATCCATAAATTCGTCCACGTTTACCTTATCCCCCATATCGTAGAAAACTTTATCCTTAAGAGAGCCGTCCCTGTTGTACAAGAGGTTAATGCCGTTTTTAATTCCGTTAACGAAGTTAATTTCTTCCTTCAGCTTTCCGTCCTCGTAATAGATTTGTGTCAGGCCGTCGTCGCGTCCATCGAGGAAGTTTTTAATTGCAAGGAGTGCGCCGTTTTCGTAGTAGAATCTGGAAGTGCCGTCGGCGACGCCGTTTCTGTAGTTCCACTCCCCTTTAAGGGCGCCGCTTTTATAGAAAGTTTTGCTGATGCCTTCTTTTTTTCCATTTACCAGGTTTTCGTCGCTTTTAACCGTACCCGAATGGAAGTAGACTTTTGTAGATCCTTCGCGGACTCCGTTAGAATAGCTGATTTCGCTTTTAAGCTGGCCGTCCTCATAGTAATAGCTGGTCAGACCGTGCTGGAGGTCATCCTTAAACTCAATTTCAATTTTAGGCAGGCCGTTATCATAAAAGACTTTTGCCGTGCCGTTTTTCTTTCCATTCTTATACTGTATGAGTTCCTGGATTGTACCGTTTTCATTTAAGAGTTTAACCTCACCTTCGAGCTTGCCGTTTGAGTAAAACTTTTCCGTGCGGACGGCTCCGCTGGTATAGTACGTCCTGAACAGGCCATTTTTAAGCCCTTTTTCTATCTCGTATTCTGAAGGTTTATTCATAAACAGGATCAACACATATTATTTTTTGAAAAAGAATGGATTGTTGTATTATTATCGAAATATACTTGCGTAAATTAAGCAAATTTATTGAAAGTGCGGAATCTCACATTTTACTTTATTTAATTATTACTTATTTTAGTGATAAAAAAGACTCAACATGAAATACCTTTCAGCATTGCTGATGCTAATAATATTCACCGCGGCAGCCCGTGCGCAGGACAAGCAGGAAGCCTGGGTAATGGTAAAGAATTCCGCGGGCAACCTTCTGCAGGTAGACGTTACGACGCTGAAGGCACGGGAGAAAGCGGATATTTACGTCTGGGGCCTCCAGTCCTTCAAAGAGCCTATTATAATTGAAGGCATAAGCGGAAGAATATTCAAGGTAAAGACGTATTATCTTATCAACACTGAGCTTTCGAAATACAGCATACTAAGGATTGCCTACTATGGAAGTGAAAACCGAATGCTAAGGGAGTTCAGTTACTTAGACGAGGTACAGGAAGAGAGCGTAAGGTATAACTATCCGATTCTTCCGGGGTCGGACGTTGAGGCAATTTGCAGTAAAACAGTAAAATATTTAAGGAAGTAATTTTTGAAAAGCAGCGACAAGTCAAATCTGATTGAAGTAAAAAGTTCAGGAATTCATGGCTACGGCCTTTTTGCAGTTGAGAATATTGCCCCGGGTGAAATGCTGTTCATAATAAAGGGAGAGGTAATTGACGAAGATGAAGCTATAAGGCGCGAGGAGGAAGAGGAAAACGTTTATATATTTTATAACGGGGACACCTACATTGACACGGTTAAGACCGAGAAGATCAAATACATAAACCACTCCTGCGAGCCGAACTGTGAGGTAATGGATGGTGATGAAGCCTCGCTTAAGCTTGTATCTGCAAGGGCGATTGAAGAAGGTGAAGAGATAACGATTGATTACGGCTATGATGAGATTTATGAGCAGTGCAATTGTGTTGTGTGCACGGAGAAGAAGGCGGAATAGTA
>JAAXKN010000030.1 GCA_025612375.1 Ignavibacteria bacterium | reverse complement strand
CCCCGGGTGCCATAATCAAAAAAAACCCCAAGCCCCGGTCAGGGGCGGCACATAAGCGCCTAGAATTCGTGAATATCTCACATATTCGTAGATATTCGGCATATTCGTGGATATCCGGCAAATTCGTGGGATTCTCAAATTCTGAAACGATAATGCCTTAATCAGATGCATCCTCTTCTTCATAAATCCAGTGGAATAGGTACTTTTCGTCATACTCCACTCCGAAATCCACGAGTATCTTCATGTATTCTTCCTTGAATGACTTCTGCCTGTGATGCTCCTCCTGATTCAGTATGTATTTTATGACGCTGTCAATCTGGCTTTTTGAATATGAGAATGCTCCATAGCCCGACTGCCAGGAAAAGAGGCTTAAATTAAACTTCTTCTTCATGAACCCTGATGAACTTGCCTTAACTTCCCTCATGAGATCTGAAATGGAAGTCTTTGGATCCAGTGCCAAAAGTATGTGCACGTGATCCGGCATGGCTTTTATGGCGAGCAATCTTGATCCCTTGTTCTTTACAATTCCTGTAATGTACCTCTGGATCTCGGATGAAAAATGCGGCTTTATCAGAGCCTGTCTTGATGAGACTGCAAATACCACGTGGATGTAGAGCTGTGTGTATGTGTCCGGCATAATAAACCTGTCTGGGGCTGTTTGGATATGATTAAATTTACTCCTGAAGGGAATGTCTGGATGTGAAGCATGGCACAATTTCATATGCCGCCCCTGACCGGGGCTGGTGTGTGGTGGGGGATTATTTAACCCGGGGTTTGTCGTCCCTTCCAGGGACTCCTGCACCCTGGGCTACAAATGTCTCGTCATCCGAAGGATGACTTAGTGATTGCGTTATTCTGAATGCTCTTGTTTTCTTAAAGTGATCCTTTTGAAAATATTTCCTAATATTACATCACATTTTATCCATTTGTGGCCTATGGCTAAATTATTCAATATTTTAGAGATTTTTCTCGTCCTGTCGGTAACAGCTTTGATTGCATATTGTTATACGGCAGACAACAAAACCTATTTAGCAGATTTTCTTGCCGCTTTGGGAATTGCATTACTTTCTATAATCCTGTTAATAAAGAGCAGAAAAACCAGAACCGTTTTTGGGGTTTAATAAAAGAAGGCCGCACTCCTACCCTTTACAGTGCGACCGTTTTATTTTATTTTATGTTTACCATTGTCGCTTCTTTTATTTCAATAATTATCTTTTTAGTTGTAGTCCATTTATGGAGTGTTCCTTAGCATTATTCTTTCTAGAACCGGTATCTCACTCTTTACTTCAGCTCCACCTTAATGATCTTATCCCCCTGATCTATCGTGTCTACTACGTCCATCCCTTCCACTACCTTGCCGAAATTGCTGTAACGGCCGTTCAGATGAGGGAAATAACTGTGCATTACAAACCACTGCGAGCCTTCCGTGTCCTTGCCCGCACTGGCCATCCCTACATATGACCTCTCAAACGGAACGGGGGAAAACTCCGATACGATTTCATAACCCGGACCGCCCCAGCCGGTACCTTCCGGATCACCTGCCTGTATTACAAAATCGGGCACCACACGGTGAAATATTACCCCGTTAAAGAAATCCTTCTTTGCCAGAGAGCAGAAATTCCCAACCGATATGGGCGACACCTCTGAATTAAGCTTTATTGTGAAACTCCCTTTATCCGTCGTAACTACTGCATACTTGTATATGAATGCATTTTTCCAGAAGCTGATGAAACTGCCCAGGTCTTTCCTGGGCTCCGTAGTTTTCCCCAGCTCCTTAAAGGCAAAGGAACTCATCGAATAAAGTGTGGAGGTTTTCATCAAATTTAATACTTCAGTCCTGAACTCAGGCGAAATCTTCCCGGCAAGACCGACAAGCGACATGCTGCTTTCTGTAAACTGCGCATTGTTTAGGTGAAGCCCCGCCTGCCTTTTTATTATTCTTTTAAGCTCATCTTTATGGCGCTCAATAAAGAGGGAGTCAAGCCCGTCGGCTGTAACGGATACCGCGGCAGCAAAGACAGAAGATAAATTGCTTAATAAAATGCCGTCAAGCTTTTCGTTTCCGGGCAGATACTTCTGAAGCGCAAGAAGGGCACTTAAACGCTCAAGCTCTTCAGACTTGTCGTCTGCACTGTTTTCTATGAGGCGGCTTAAGTTTCTTTCCGGATCTGTAAAATTCTCCTGCATCATGCGGAAGTAATAAACTTTACCCACTTTATCCCTTTCCTTTGATGCCAGGTTAAAGGCATTGCCGGGCTCCATCTTTGCCAGGGTCAGGAAAATTTCTCCCATTGTGTTAAGTGTAAAAGAGTTATCAAAACTCTTCTCCAATGCCTTCTTCAGGTACTCTCTTAAGGCGCCGTCCAGTGAGGCTTCACGGAGCGAAATTGCGGCCTGGCGCGAGACGTTAGGGTTCGCATCCTTTAAGAGCCTGAGGTAAGTGTTAAGCTCTTCCTCGCTCTTAAAACTGTAATAACAAAGGACTTTTGCGGCCTCTGTCCTTATCCTCCAGTCAGGATCAAGAATAAGATTCTTAAATAAATTGATGCTGCCTTTGAAGGACTTAAGCTTCCTTAAAGCCGCAAGAGTGTACTGCCTTAGAACAATGTTGTCTTCCTTCGAACCCTTTTCAGAAAGAACCTTTAAGAGGCTTTCTTCCGAGTCCCTGCCTGGTGCTGTTCTTGAAAGCGCAAACGCAGCATGGATCCTCCTGCGCATGGGGAGCTCTGTATCAGAAACTTCACCGGTTAATATCGTAATTTCTTTCCCGTCTTCAGTTCTTATCCCCCTTGAGTTAAAGCCTGCAACTGCAAGCGATATGCCGTTAAAGTTTTTGCCTTCCGTGCTCAGGTATTTTTCAATGAGATAGTTATAAGCTTCCTTGTCTCCCGTTCTTCCCAGTGCGTCAAAGGCTTCTTCCTGAAAAGGGCTTTTATCCAGGGCTTTCTGAAGAAGATATTCAGTCGATGCTTTTGAATAGCCTATATGCCCGAGCGCAAAAGACATATAATCGCCGTACTTGCTGAAATTCAGTCCAGTAATAGCCTCAACGAACGTAGTGTCGTTTGAATGGCTGAGGCTTAGAAGTGCCGCCCTTACACGTTCAGGCCTTCCTGATGTTAGATATTTACTTATAACTTCAGGGCTGAATTTTCTTAAGTAGGTTGTCTCCGCCAGGTCCAGATCAGCAGGGGAGTACTGTGCAAGTACAGGGGAGGAGAAAAGAAGAAGAAGTAAAAGTTTCTTTATCATATCTCTGTGGGTCCTTTAAAGGAAAAAGCGGCCCTTCTCAGAGCCGCTTTTTGGGTGAATAAAATACTAGTACTTAAATACTCATATTGTATACTCTGTATTTCTTGTAAAGATCGCCATTCATTACCTGGGCGCCACGGTTCATCATTTCGTTGTCTTCCAGAATCCAGCTCGCCTCGCCAAGGTCTATGCCTATTGCATGAGCCCTCTGGACTATCTCATAATAGAATGCCGCATCCAGCCCTTTTTTCTGGAATTCAGGGATGATGCCGAGTGTGATGATCCTGGACCATGTGATCTTTTTCTTTTGTGTAAACATCTTAATAAAACCGAACGGGAAGAGCCTTCCGTTCATCTCTTTGAATACCTGGTTATAGTCCAGCATTACAAGAGCAAACCCGACTAGCTGATCCTTTATCGTGCCAAATATTACGAGTGAAGGCTCTGCAAGCGGCTTTAAGTCTTTTGCCATTGCATCGAGCTCATCATCTGTCAAGGGAACAAATCCCCAGTTCGGAGCCCATGCCTTGTTATAAACATATTTAACCTTCTCGAGCTCTTTCTTGAATTCCTTCATATTAAGAGCTGTGACCTCAAGTCCTGCTCTTTTTGCAGCAAGCTCTGCAACCCTCTTCAGTTTTTCCGAAGACATTACCTTCTGGTTCTCGAGCTTATAGGCATAAAGGTCTTTTTCTTTCTTCAGGCCGTAGTTGTCACAGAGGTCAAGGTAGTACTTCGGATTATAGGTCATAAGGAGTCTTGGAGGGTCGTCAAAACCATCCAGGAGCATTCCCCACTCGTCGTTGCTCGAAGGGTTTGCAGGCCCCCTCATCATGCCCAGCCCTTTGGTTTTCAGCCACCCTTTAGCGGCATCAAAGAGTGCATTTGCCACTTCCTGGTCGTTAATGCATTCAAAGAATCCGAAAAAACCTGCGTTATCGTTGTGGTACTTGTTGTGCAGGTCGTTTTTAATTGCTGCAATTCTTCCAACCAGTTCACCGTTTTTTTCAGCCAGGAACATCTCCATTTCAGCGTGCTTGAAGAAAGGATTCTTTTCCTTGCTGAGGATCTTCTTCCTGTCCATGATCAAAGGCGGAACCCAGTTCGGGTCACCGTCATAAATTTTCCAGGGCAGCTTTATAAACCTCATCAGGTCTTTCTTGGAGCTGACCGTTGTAATATTAATATTTCCCATACATATTCCTCTAAAAAAAAAGCATACCTTGAAAAGTTAAGTATGCTGATGCAGAAATTTACAGATCAATTGCCCCCGCCTTTTTGAAGGCGGGGGCGTATATATAGAGAAAACCGGTTAGTCGATAATTCCCAGTTTCTTACCGTTACGTTTCATTGAATCGATGATGTAATCGAGATGCTCGTCTTCATGGGTAGACATGTAGCTCGTTCTCATCATCTGCCTTCCCTGTGGAACGCCGGGTGAAATAAACACATTTACAAATACGCCGTCGTCGAAGAGCATCTTGCCCATCTGGAAGCAGAGTGCGTCGTCGCCAATTACAACAGGAACAATTGCAGTTCTGTTGTCTATTACGTTAAAACCCGCCTCTTTGAGGCATTTTCTTACCTTGGCAGCGTTTCTGACAACGCGGTCAACCCTTTCAGGCTCTTCTATTAAGATTTCCAAAGCAGCAATTGCAGATGCTACGCTGGCCGGTGTTGGCGAGGCGCTGAAAATAAGAGCAGGGGACTGATGCTTAATGTAATTTATTACCTTTGCATCGCCGACGACAAAACCGCCTAAAGAAGCAAAAGTCTTGCTGAAGGTTCCCATTGTCATGTCAATTTCATCAGTGAGGCCAAACTCGTTTGCCGTACCTCTTCCGCCTTTACCTATTACTCCTACTGAGTGTGCGTCGTCAATTAAAATTCTTGCGTTGTTTTCCTTTGCTATCTTATTCAGTGTCGGGAGGTCAACAATTTCACCGCCCGTTGAGAACACGCCGTCGGAAACAATAAGCTTTCCGGCTTCTTTCGGGAGCTTTGATATTACTCTTTCCAGATCCTTCATGTCGTTGTGCTTGTAGCGCACAATTTCAGCCGTGGCGCCTTTGGCCATGAGGTTTCCTGCAACAATGCATGCATGGTTGTCTTTATCTGAAACTACATATTCACCGCGCTGTACGAGCGTAGGAATAATTCCCTGGGCCGTCTGGTATCCGGTCGAGAAAAGAAGGCATGCTTCCTTTCCAAGAAACTTTGCGAGTTTTTCTTCCATCTCAACGTGCAGATCGATCGTGCCCGTAAGATAACGTGAACCGGAACACCCTGTCCCATATTTTTCTACAGCTTTTATTGCAGCTTCTTTTACCCTTGGATGCGCTGTAAGACCAAGATAGTTGTTGGATCCTGCCATAATAACTTTCTTCCCCTTCATCGTTACAACAGGTCCTTCGTTTTCTTCAATTTCCCTGAAATAAGGATAAAGACCCGATGCCTTAACCTCATCTGCCTTGGTAAATTCGAAACACTTCGTAAATAGATCCAAAATAATCCTCCTAATTCTATTAACTTTATATGAAATTTGATTCTTTTATTTTTATTTTTGTCTGGTTCACGCGTATTTATTAATTTTAATGCAAAATCTATAATTAAATCATCTTAAAATCAAATGGAAATTAATATGAAAGACAGCAGCCCGGTTGCAGTGGTAACAGGAGCAAACGGTTTTGTGGGCAGCCACCTTGTGGATCTGCTTTTAAGCAAAAACTTTAAGGTCAAATGCATCACCAGAAAATCCAGCAACCTTAAATGGCTGAGCGGTAAAAACGTGGAAATTATAGATTGCGGACTCTTTGATAAAGAAGGCCTCGTGAAGGTCTTTAAGGGAGCTAATTACATTTTCCACGTTGCAGGAGTGGTCAAAAGCAAGGCTCCTGAAGGCTACTTTATGGGAAACGTGGAAACTACACGCACTATTCTTGAAGCAGCCCTGGAAGTTAAAGACACATTAAAGAAGATTTTGGTAGTCAGCAGCCAGACCGCCTGCGGCCCTTCATTGGGCGGCCGCCTGGTAAACGAAGAGTCTGAATGTAACCCTATTACAACTTACGCCAAAAGCAAGCTTGAAGAGGAAAAACTGGCTAGAAGCTATATGGACCGCCTGCCGATTACAATCTGCCGCGCTCCTGCTGTCTACGGCGAACGCGATACGGAAATACTTATCTTCTTCCGGACCTTCAATAATGGGCTCATGACTACAATAGGCATGAATGACAAATCCTTAAGCCTTATACATGCAGTGGACCTCGTAAGGGGCTTTTACCTGGCTGCAGTAAATGAAAATTCAGCCTGCCAGACCTATTTTATCAGTTCGGAGAAGATTTACACCTGGACTGAAATAGGCAAAGTTACCTCAGAGGTGCTGGGTAAAAATGCCCTCAAAGTTAAGGTCCCGCACTTTCTGGTCTACACAATTGCCGCAATTGCACAGTTCTTTGCAATGTTCAGCTCAAAGCCCGCAACCCTAAACCTCGAAAAGGCACGGGATCTCGTGCAGGAAGCCTGGACGTGTGACACCTCAAAAGCTGTGAACGAATTGGGCTACCATCAGGAGATACCAATAAAAGAGGGAATAAAAAGAACCTGCGACTGGTACAAGGAAATGAAGTGGCTCTAAAGGGTCAGTAATTTATCAAATGAAATATTTTCAGGCGGGGTCTCCCCGCCTGAAAGAAAATGACTTTCGCAATGCCTGCAGTCCGGGCTTCCAAAGCCTTTTATTACACTCCGGAAATTAAATTCAACGTAGGCACCTGAATTTAATTTGGCTTTGCACCTTCTTTAATCCATGTAGTAATTCCATCGATCTGGTTTTTGGTCAGCTGCGGCCGATCTACCGGAGGCATATGATTTGTAGCCCCGGGCTGAATTGCCCAAATAAGGCGGCTGTTCTGAGGGTATCCTGCAACAACTACAGTCGGATCCGAGGTCGTATTCTGGTACGAAGTAAAGCTGAGCCCTCCGGCACGGCTCTGGTCGTCGTGGCAGCCTGCATTGTTGCATTTAACTTCCAGAAGAGGCTGGATATCATTGTTGTAGCTTACATTCTTTGAGGGAATCTGATGCTCGTCCACGCTCTGGTTTGTAATGGTGTCCTTGCATCCGGCAATTATAACAATGGCCAGAAAAACAGCTGCAAATAAAATGTTATATTTCATATATGAACCAATCTCAAATTAATACTCAAAGATAAGGGTGCCCGCGGTTTATTTCAACACTATTTCAGGGATTTGAGGCAACTATTGACTAAGATAAAATAATACTATAGATTAGACTCACCAAGAAATTCAGCGGAAAGAATCTTATGATTTCATTAATTCCTTCGTGGGCTGGTGATAATCCGGAATTCTGGGTTTCTGTTAAAAAAAGGAATCTCTGGCTGATAAAACTAAGGTACGGGGCGGTGGCAATGCTGGTGGCAATGCTGCTTGGGCTGCAGTTCATTATGAAGCTCCCCTTGACGCACACACAGGCCATGGCCTACAGTATTATTACACTCTCAATCCTGTTCTATAATGCATGCTTTCACTATTTCAGGCGCTTTATTAAACCCGAAGCCGGAAGGTTTCACGCCCTGCACCTGTCGCTTCTGCAGATGTTGTTTGACCTTGCCGCACTAATGCTCCTGGTGCATTACGGCGGCGGAATTGAAAATCCTCTTTACATGTTTTTTATCTTTCACATGATCATCGGAAGCCTCATTCTGCCCGGTTTTGTAATCTATACTATTTCGGGTGGGGTTGTTCTGCTCTTTTCACTATTGGTCTTTTCGGAGTACCTTGGACTTCTGGCTCACCACGGGGTTTATAGCCTTTTCATGCACCCTGTATACAACAACCTGAACTTCATTATTGTATTTCTGATTGTCTTTAGCGTAATGATGTTTGTAAGCGTTACAATAGCCAACAAAATTGCCCACGAGCTCTACAGGCGTGAGCAGGACCTCATTGAAACACTGAAAAAACTTAACCTGGCTGAAATTGAAAAGCAGAAATATATAATGGGCGTGGTGCACGAGATAAAAACCCCGGTTGCTGCCGTGCAGTCATACCTCGACCTTGTGCTGGGCTCTTTCCTGGGGCCTGTGGCCCCTGAGGTTTCAGAAAGGCTCCTGCGGGCAAGAAAAAGAACCGAAGAGACAATCCGGATGATAAATAACATTTTGCGCCTTTCGAAGTTAAAACTGTTAAATGAGCTTTCAGAAGAAGAAATAAAAATGGATGAACTTCTGTGCGGAATAATTGACCAGCACCGCGCAATGACAGAACAAAAACATATTAATGTCGTTCTGAAGGACGAAAGGAAGATTAAGAAGTATATACTCGCAGACAGGGAGCTGCTGGAGGTGGCTTTCTCGAACCTTCTTGGCAACTCTATAAAGTACATAGGCTCCGAAGGCAAAATTGAAATTCTGCTCTTGGATAATGACGACGTATTAACCGTGAATCTGTGTGATAACGGGATAGGAATCCCTGAAAGTGAACTAAATAAGATTTTTGAGGAATTCTACAGGGGTTCAAACATTAAGCACGGGGGCTACGAGGGCTCCGGCATGGGGCTTTCAGTTGTAAAACAGATAATAGAGCGTCATAAAGGAACAATTTCCGTTGAAAGCCCTTCGCGCCTGGCCACCCAGGGCAAACCGGGAGCATGTTTTAAGGTAACTCTGCCATTGGAAATGACCTCATAAACCATGTCCTAAAAAAACGGTGCCAGGAACACTTCCTGGCACCGTTTTGAAGAGATACCTGATAAGTAGCTATTTTGCACCCGGTGAATGGAAAAGCCTTAAACCCGGAACCTCAACCCTGGTCTTATAAATTGAGTTCGTTTCATCTTCTGTAATATAAAGCGTTTTCATGTCATCCCCGGCAAATTCCACGTTGCTCGGTTTTTTACCCGGAGTTGGTATCTTGCCTTTTATTTTGCCCTCAGGAGAAATGACATACACTCCGCCCCCTCCGAAATGAGCCGCGTAAAGGTTGCCCTCCGTGTCAAAGGCTATCCCGTCCGGATCCCCGCCCGGAAGGTCAATAAATACCGTAAAATCTCCGAAAGTCCCGTCATCTTTAACCGGGAATCTGATTATCCTCTGGAAAGCCGATTCACATACGTAAGCAAATTTACCGTCTTGAGAAAAAGCTATACCGTTTGGAAAACCGAGATTTGAATAAACGGGCGTTGTAGTCTTAAAATCAGAAGAAATCCTGTAAATTACGCCGTCCAGGTTATTTTTGTCGTAGGCCAGGGGGTCTGTAAAATAAAGGTCACCGTTAGGTGCAAATGCAAGGTCATTAGGCTTTTTGAACCTTTTACCCTCAAAGCCTTCTGAGACAGCCGTGCAGCTGCCGTCGGGGGAAAATCTTATAATTGCACCCTTGCCGTATTCGCAGGCAAAGACGCTCCCGTCTTCATAAACCGTAAGCCCGTTGGTTTTTTCGAACTGATATGGTTTTGAAGGGGCCTGGACAAATGCGTCCACTTTATCCCCCTGAATGCGCGTAATCCAGTCGCCGTAGCAGTTTGACGCGTATAAGATGTCTTTCCCGTTCCAGGCAGGGCCCTCCGGGAATTTCAGGCCTGAGGCCACTTTTTCAAGTTCAGGACTCTTAAAAGAGCCGCCGGTTTCCTGGCCCATTATATAGTTGGGAAGGACAGATTGCCCAAAAATGAAGAAAAGGGACATCATCCGGAATTTTTTCATGCCGTACCTCGTTTAAATTATGTAGCTTGTGTTCTAGAGTATTTAATATTAATAATTTAAACCTTAAATTAAAAGAAATGATTTATGAAAAATGTTTTACTGTATTTTTTTCCGGTTAAACCTTTTATCCCAATTACCGGTCCAATACTATAAACAGGGGAGAATGCGACATGAAAAAAATTATATACATATTTATACTGCTTGCTCTTTTATTTCCTCTTAGCAACGGAGCGCAGACGGTTCTTGCAGACAAGCAGCCGGAATTAACTTACAATTTATTCCAGAACTATCCCAATCCTTTCAACCCGGTAACAACCGTCAGATTTACTGTTCCGGAAGAGACACGTGTATCGTTAAAGGTTTTTAATGCCCTGGGAGTCGAAATAGCCAATCTGATGGATACAGTCAAGCCGGCAGGGGATTATGCGGTTGAATTTAGCGGAGAGAAACTGCCAAGCGGTATCTATTTTGTGCAGCTCAAGGCCGGCAGCTACATGAGCATAAAGAAAATGATTTTGTTGAAATAAGCTTTGGAGAAATTGCAGGTTTTTCTTAAATTTGTACTTCTAGATTTTTTACACTGGCGCGTTCGTCTAGTGGCTTAGGACGCTGCCCTCTCAAGGCAGAGATCACCGGTTCGAATCCGGTACGCGCTACAAGTAAACCCCGAATTTGAGACAAGTTCGGGGTTTTTTGTTTTTTTAAAGGGTTAGGGACCCCAAAAAAAATCAGAAGGTAAACTGAATTATTTTTTTGCCTGGAGGGTCCCTTTGCCCTGAGATTCTTTTTCAACTGGTACGGCATTTTTCAATAATAAGGAATAAAGCCTCTCATATTCCCGCTTTTCTTTGTAGTTCGTCAGCTTCTTTGAAATCTGACTTATCAGGTTGTTTCCCATTTTGCGTTGTTTTTTAAGTTTCTTACTTTAATCCGCAACAAAAATTTTCCTCTATACATATATATATGGTTACAAAGAGCATTCTCGGAAAATTTTTTTGAAAAATTTAAAATATTTTCAAAAATAATCAATTTTTCCGCTTTCTGAGGCTTTTATCCAGGATATTAAGTCCTGAACTGCTCATGCAGTATGGACTTCTGAACCTAAATTTTTTTATCTTTGTTTTTATGAAAAATGAAAGGCTTTGCAATGAAACGTTTTGAAAAGCATATTTTTGTCTGTGAGAATAAAAGGCCCGAGGGCCACCCCCGGGGCTGCTGCTCCGATAAGGGCTCCCCTGCAATACGCGAACAGCTCAAAAAAAGACTCAAAGAGCTGGGCTTAAACCACCTTGTACGGGCAAACACTTCAGGCTGCCTCGATGCCTGTGAGTTCGGCCCTTCTATGGTCGTCTACCCCGAACAGGTCTGGTACGGCGGCGTAAAGCTGGAGGACGTGGAGGAAATTATCCAAAGCCATATAATTGACAATATTCCTGTAGAAAGACTTATGATTAAAGATAAAAGGTTTAATAAAGATGCCGAAAAATAAAGAAAAAGAGCACGCTAAAAAGGTGTTCGAAATACTTAGAAAAGAGTACCCTGAAGTTAAATCGGCACTCGACTTTACAACCCCTTTTGAGCTTATAATTGCAACAATACTTTCTGCCCAGTGCACCGATGCAAGGGTGAATATTGTAACTAAGGACCTTTTTAAGAAATACAGGTCCCCCAAGGATTTTCTTGAGGTCCCCGTTGAAGAGCTTGAAAAAGACATCTTCTCAACCGGCTTCTACCGCAACAAGGCTAAAAGCATAAAAAACTGCTCCAAAGTTCTTGTTGAAAAGTATAACGGCGAGGTCCCGCGCGATTTTGACGCTCTTACGGAGCTCCCGGGTGTGGGAAGAAAAACAGCCTCGGTTGTTGCAGCTAACGCTTTCGGAATTCCTGCAATTGCCGTGGATACTCATGTTAAGAGGCTTGCAAACCTGCTCGGCTTCATACAGTCGGATGACCCGGAAAAAATTGAAATGCGCCTTAAGGAACTGCTTCCTGAAGAGGAATGGATTAACTCCTCGCACTATCTTATCAGCCACGGCAGGAAGATCTGCGTAGCAAGGCGCCCTAAGTGCCTGGAATGTGTGCTGGGCGGGATATGCCCGAGCTTTAATCCTTAAAAGCTTTCTTCCGCGCAGCGTTAAAATATAAATTTGTAATGTTCTAAAACAAAGGAGAAAAAATGGCTACCAGGGAAGAATGTCTGGCTATTTTAAAAGAATACACAAAAGGTGAAAGTTTATTAAAGCATGCCTACGCAGTTGAAAGCTGTGTAAGGGCATACGCAAAGAAATTCGGCGAGGATACGGAGTACTGGGGCAACGTGGCCCTTCTGCACGATTTCGATTATGAAATGTACCCGTCCCTTGAGGACCATCCTTTTAAGGGAAATGAAATACTGAAGGAAAAGGGGTTCGGCGAGGCCTTCAGGCGCGCAATTATGTCGCACGCAAGCTCTACAGATATTCCCCGCGAAACTCTTCTTGAAAAAACTCTTTTTGCCTGCGATGAGCTGGCAGGTTTTATTACGGCAGTCACCTACGTAAGACCCAGCCGTTCTATTGATGAGGTGGAAGTGAAATCTGTAAAAAAGAAGATGAAGGATAAAGCGTTTGCCCGTGCTGTAAGAAGGGAAGATATTACAAAAGGCGCCGAAGAGCTCGGCATCCCGTTAGATGAGCACATTCAGTTCTGCGTTGAAGCCATGAAGGCCAACAAAGCTGAACTGGGATTATAAATAATTACCCGGGCGGCACCGGGAATAATTCTTATGCCCGCCCGGATAATTTTTCTATTCTTACGGCCTTTTTACATTCCGCTTTTGTCCCAATTAAAGCCCAGTCTAGTTGTGATATAATAAGCATCCAGCTTTTTTCTGACCGTTGTCTTCCTGTAAGTTCCGAAGATACCGAGCCCCCCGCTGATATTCGAATAAACCATCTCCTCTGTTCTTATGGAAAAGTTATCCATCTGCCCGTTTGTGCTCGAGTAATAGGTGGTAAGCGGCGCATCAAACTCAAGAAGTTCGAAGTCGATATATTTCAAAGTGTAGTCCGTCAAATTAGGATCCCCTTCCGGAAGATTATGGAGTGAAGTCACTATTGACTTGTATTCAAAAGCGCACGAGTCTGCTTGTGTGAATCCCGGGTAATAAGGGACAAGTTTGTCACCCTGTTTTACATAAGAAATGGGGATTATCTTCCTTAAAGATGTAATTTTGCCCTCTTTGTTTTTTTGGTATGGTATGGATAGCCTCGGGAAAGTATAATGATTACTGTTAACAGGATACCACCTGGCCGTGTAATAGTCTCCTGCAATATACCAGTTAATCGTAGGATCTACGCCGTTGGGGAATTCATATGAGAATTCTATTTGTGGAACATCAGGGGGCGTTGTAACGGCCGAAAGGATTCTTCCATTTGGAAGCTTGGCCGCTATCTTCAAATCCTTGCCGTCCACAAATTTAACTCCCACTGCAATGTAATATTGCTGGTGGCTGGTGTACCGGCTCGTGTCTGCTCTCAGCCTTTCACCTTCGTGGAGCTTATAGGTGGTTTGCCCCTGCGTAATTGTAATTTCGGCTCCGGTTAAAGCCGGGTCCACTTTGTTTACCTCCGGGTTAAAGCCGTTCACGTCGTAAGTTTTACTGATTACGGCCAGCACTGTGTCGGCAGAAATATTAACAATACAGGTAAGCACATACTGCTCTTTGAATGCAGCTTTCGGGCTAACCGTTTCCTCACACGACATGTTGAAAAAAGCCGCCGCTGCAATGAGCATCAGAATATATAATTTTTTCATAGTTCCACCTTTAAGGACACTGAAGGCAGGAAGGGAAGCATATTGACCTGCTTTCCGGTATTTTTGTCAAAGTAAAATATGTTCTTTCTGTTGTAAACATTCATTATGCTTGCATCGAGCGTGAACTGTGCGAAGCCAAAGCTGAACTTCTTCGACATCCCGATGTCCAGCCTGTGATAGACCGTCAGGCGTTCAAGGTTCCGCCTGTCCCATATTGTTGAACCCTTAAAGCTGGTGAGGTCCTGAACATTCCAAACGTTGTCAATCTGAAGCCTGTCGTAAAAACCTGTTATAGGTGAAAACGGCAGACCTGAATTTAAGAACCACGTTGCATTTAACTCAAAACCGCGCCCAAGGTCGTATCCTGTAAGAATGTTAAGCGAATGCCTGAGGTCATATTTGGGAACGTAGCGCACGCCTTTACTGTCTATCTTAAACGACCAGCTTAAAGAGTACCCGGCTTTAACATACATTCCCGAGGTTTGCATTTTTATGAGACTTTCAATTCCGTAGGCTTCTCCTTTTACATTTATGTAGTCGGGATCTGTGACAAAATACTTGTTGTAATTTGCCTCCGAAAGATTTGTCAGGTACTTATAGTATCCTTCCAGGTCCACCGTAAAGTTTTCCGTTAAATAGTAGCTTAGGCCTAAAGTAAACTGAGTGGCTTCGCTGGCAGCAATGCTTGGCTGAATGATTGTCCAGGGCTCAAAAATTGATATGAGGTCGTTTTCGTTTGATAAAGTTACCATCTCCTGGGAGTATCTGCCCAGGCCTGCCTTTAATGAGAGTGTGGGAATAGGCTTATAAGTGACGTTAATGCGCGGCTCAAGAAGAAAAGGCCTCAGCTCGGAAATTGTTGCAAAGTTAACCCTCATGCCTAGGTTAAATCCTATGTTCTCATACCTGTAGAACTTGTAATTGGCAAATCCTGTAAGTCCGTAGCCCGATTGGTCGAATGAGATGTTTTTTCCATAAAGGTTCTGCATTTTGAGCCCCGTGGAAATGAATTTGTTCTCTATTCCGAAATTCAGTTCGTCGCGGCTGTCGTAAATATATGTAAAGTTCCACTGGCTCGTTATGTCGTGAACAAAATTACTCCTGGGCTTCGACTGGCTTAAGTTCGGCATCACTTCCGCCTCAAAATTGCTGGATGAAAGTGTGATTTCAGAGAAAAGGGGGCTTGCCCAGATCTGATACCAGTTCAGTCCGAAGAGTCTGTTCTTAATGCTGTAGTCCTCCTTGAACGGGTCGTCATTTTTAACCATGTCCTGTGAGAAGAATCCGTGAGCCGTGAACTTCCCGTTATAAAGGAGTTCGGGATTTGCATAGTTTACCTTGAATGACAAATCATAGAAATCGAAGGGAGCCTCCTGGTCGTTCAGGAATTTCTTGAGCGCTTTTGCGTAATAGCTTTTTCTTCCGGTAACGAGGAATGAGCCGCCGTGGATAGGCCCTTCCACTGAGGCCTTTCCGGACAAAAGTCCTGCCGTTCCGGCGGCGTGGAGGCTGTTTTTATTGCCGTCTCTTGTAAGGACATTCAGCACAGAAGATAGCCTCCCGCCGAATTCAGGCCCAAAGCCTCCTTTATAGAATTCCATGCCTGAAATCATTTCAGGGTCTATAGTACTGTAGATGCCGAGAGCGTGGAAAGGGTAGTAAACGGTCACACCGTTTAATAGCACCAGGTTCTGGTTGCTGTTTCCGCCGCGTACGAAATACCTGGAGGTTACATCGCCTGTTGAACTTACTCCGGGAGAAGACTGAAGGACCTTGAAAATATCGGCCTCGACGCCTGTGGGCATCATCTGTATCTCTTTTATGCTGATCTTCTGCAGCCCCACGTCAATCTCGTTTTCACGGGCTGATTTATTTCCTATTACGGAAACCTCTTCCAGCCTGATGCTGCTTGGAATGAGCTGTATGTTTAATTGTGTAATTTGGCCTTCCTTGATTTCGGCCAGGATCTCTTTTGTCCTGTAGCCTATACAGGAGACAGTGATTACATGGTTTCCGGGGGGAATAGAAGGAATAAAAAAGTACCCTTTACTGTCTGTCGGGGAGCCCAGGCGGAGGTTTTTGATGTAAATGTTTGCGTACTGGATTGCCTCGCCGTTTGTGGTATCTGTAACAATACCGCGCAGTTTGCCGCCCACAAGGGGGTCGGCTGAAGCGAAAATTTTTGATGAGGCAATGAACAGTAAAGCCGACAGCAGAATAACCGAAAGTTTTGAAAGCTTTTGCATTTGAGGTCCGGCTATGAATATCAGTAATATCTGTTTAATTAAATTACGCTACTCAAAATATGCTTTTTCTTTTAAAATACATAATGAGTTTTGAGTAATTGTCCCGGCCTGACCAGCCCGAACTTTTAGATCCGGGTCTCCCACCGATACTCCGGCTCTGGATTGCATTTTTACTCCATTGTAACAGAAAAAGAAAATAATATATTAAATATATAGGTGGGAAATCCCTGATATGAAAGTGTGACTTCCTGGCTTTCTGCTTCAGGAAATCAGTTTTTTAATTAAGGAGGGAGTAATGGCAGATATAAAAATCCAACCGAAGAGGCCTTCGCCAATATCTTATGTCTTATATGCAATTGCAATTTTGGCAATTATTTATATGGTTATCAGGAGCCTGACAGCTTCCAGAAATCCGGTACAAACCGCTGCGGTTACTGTCGATACCAATAAAGTCGCCGGAAGCGTAAAGGAGTTTGTGGGTTTCCTTGAGGATACTTCCAAAACAAGAGAGGATAACGCAAAGTCGCCGCAGTATACAAGCTACGGGCTTCATCTTCTCTCTGCTGCCCTTGGAGCTACGGCAAACAGGGATGCTGCAAACGATAACAATATTATCCAGCAGAGCAGGAGGCTTCAGACCCTGTCGGACAGCATACAGAATAACTGGACCCCGGTGGAAAAGTCGGGCAGAATTAGAGATGCTTTTATGACTGCTTCAGGACTGATGAATTCAATCCAGGCGAAAAAATATCCTAACCTGAAAAGCCAGGTCGGAATTGTCCAGCAGAAAGCCGAGGCAATCGATCCCAAAGCGGAAGTAAGAAACCAAAAGCCAAAGGTTGACCAGTTCTTCCAGCAGTCGGCAGCTGTCCTTCAGGCAATGGTTCAGAAAGCAAAAACCGAGTAGACACGACGTTAAGTAAAACAAGAGGAGGCAGTAAGATGGAATTAAATCCCGGAGAAGGCAGGGAAGAAAAAAGACTCTTATACAGTCTGAGCGAACTGGACTTTTATGAAGTATCCAAAGATGACCCGGACGTCCGCGGCTCTGACGTATACGGCGGTGACGGCGAGAAATTCGGCGAAGTGGACGACCTGATAATTGATCCGGCCGCATTGAAAGTAAGATACCTCGACGTGATTATTACACTTAAAAATGAGGACGACGAGCTTAATGCCAGACACCTGCTGATACCTGTGGGACTGGCTGTAGTGGACAAAAAAGATGACAGGGTAACGGTGCCCAAAATACGAATGAACAACCTGAGGGAATACCCGCTCTATGACGGAGGCATTATCACCAGAATTTACGAAAACTCAATACGCCATATTATGGACCCGGATATAATCTATCAGTCCGATGATACGGGTGACTTCTACAGCCACCAGCACTTTGACGAGGAAATGTTCTACAGCGACCGCCGCCGCCGGTCCGGACTGTAGCCCATTATTTTTCTACAAAACGGCGCCTTTCTCCGCTGTGGATGGCGCCGCCTTCCTGACCTCGGACTTCCCGCGCGGTGAAAGACTCCGGGAGGTATTTTTATTATTCCCACAATAAAGCCAGGCCGCCTTCGGAAGTTTCCTTGTAGATGTGAGGCAGGTCGTGGCCCGTCTGGTTCATCGTCTTAACAATCTTGTCAAAAGAAACTATGTGGCGCCCGTCGGAAAGGAGGGCAAAGGTTGCAGTGTTCAGTGCTCTTTCGCATGCAAAGGCGTTGCGCTCAATGCAGGGTACCTGCACAAGTCCGCATATCGGGTCGCACGTAAGACCCAGGTGATGCTCAATTCCCATTTCAGCTGCATACTCAACCTGGTGCGGAGTGCCTCCTAAAAGCTGCGTTGCGGCGGCTGCGGCCATTGCGCATGCCGTTCCAATCTCACCCTGGCAGCCCACCTTGGCTCCTGAAATTGAAGCGTTGGTTTTAACAATATTGCCTACAAGCCCAGCCGTTGCAAGCGCCCTTAATATCTTCTGCTCCGAAAAGTCAAAGCTCTCCTGGAGTCTTTTTAATACCGCCGGCACAACCCCGCACGACCCGCAGGTTGGCGCAGTTACAATCTTTCCTCCCGCTGCGTTTTCTTCGGCAACGGCAAGAGCATATGAAAATATGAGCGTCATCTCCTTTAGAGAACCCGTATAATTCTTTGCCTTCACGAAGTACGAGGAGGCTTTCCGCCTGAGATTTAAGCCTCCGGGCAGTATGCCTTCATTCTCAATTCCGCGGGAAATGGACTCATTCATAACCGCCCATACGTCCGACAGGTGCTCATAGATTTCGCTTCCCTCGGTCTCCTCAACGTATTCCCACAGTGAGCCTCCCTTGGATTTTGTCCATTTCAGTATGTCATCCATCGTGCTGAGATCGTATAGGGAATGCATCTCCTCGTCATGATCATCGTCAACGATCTTGCCGCCACCTACACTATAAACGGTCCATTCGTTTGTGATGTTTCCGTTCATGTCAAGCGCCTCGAGCTTCATTGCATTCGGGTGCTTCTTCAGGAATTCATCAGGCTTCCAGACGACTTCGGTTTCAAAAGGGTAAAGGCTTTCAATTATTGCCTTATCTGTCATGTGCCCTTTACCGGTTGCAGCCAGGCTTCCGTATAACGTAGCCCTGTATCTTAATGCGTCGGGGCTCATTTTCCTGAAAGTTTCTGCGGCCGCTCTGGGACCAATGGTGTGGCTGCTAGAAGGCCCAAAGCCGATTTTATATATTTCTTTTATTGATTCCATTATTCACTAATAAAATGAGTGAGCAAACTAAAGAATAAGGAGACGAAATTCAATGCAGGTATGAATCCATGGGGTCTTTTATTCAAAAAAAACTTCTTCAGTCTAGCATTCAGGCAGCGTTGCCCGTCTTAAATACTGCGCAAGTCCGCTCCTGAATGTTGGAAATGCTGGTGTCCAGCCTGTCTTGTCCTTGAATTTTTTATTGCTGCAGCGGTAGGAGGGGGTATTTGCCCCTTCTTCTTTCTGCGGCATAGGGGAGTGTGTAATGGAGGAAATATACGTGTAAAGGTCCCTGCTTTTAACCGGCTCATCGTCAACAATATTAAAAATGCTGCCGGGCTCGGTTTTATCCACAGCCAGGGTAAATGCCCGGGCAATATCGGCTACGTTTATGAGCGATATGTAGTTATTTCCTTCTCCCGGAATTTTCAGGTTCTCAGCCCTGGCGCGGTTAAGCCAGTCCTCGTCGCGCCCCGTGCCGGGACCGTAAAAAGACCCGCCTCTTAAGATCCTCCATTCAAGTCCGCTTTCCTTAACCATATCCTCCATATCGGAAGCCGACTGTATGTAGCGCTGGGGCTTAAGGGGGAAGGATTCATCTATTATGGCCTCTCCGTTATTGCCGTAAAGGAAAATTATGCTCTGCTGAAAATACCCCTTCAGGCCGTTTTCCCGGCATGCGTGAATAAGGTTTTGTGTCCCGTCCCTGCGGACGCGGTCGTTCATTGACCAATCAAGTGTTCCCGTGCCTGAAGGGATCACCGTAGCAAGGTGCATCGCGGTCTGGCAGCCTTCGGAGGCTTTCAAAACAGAATCTGCCTTAAGAATATCCCCTTCAACAGCCTCAATTCCCATATAGGTAAAATACTCCCTCTGAAGCTGTGTGCGCACCAGGGCCTTAACCTGCAGATTTTTTTCCATGAGGCGGGGTATAACGTTTCTTCCCAGAACGCCGGTCGAGCCTATAATTAAAATTTTCATAAGGTTTATTCCCAATGACCTAAATAAAATCTAACTAAATTCCTCAAAAACAAAAACCCTAATTACGCTATGATGTCTTTCATTTTATTTATTGTAATATTATTTTGCATAAGGTTATTACCCTTACCTGTTTAACGGGTCTAAAAAAGCGGGAGCCGTATGAAAATAAAATTGTTTCTCTGGATGATGCTTTTGCAGGCAGTGCTTCTGGCGCAGGCGGATACTGTGCTGCACGTTAGCAGAATTGAAGACATTAATTTTACTTCCGGACGTTTTCAGATTGCAGGAAGCCTCTACCTTCCCGATCTGAAACATGAAAGATACCCCGTTATAATCTGGGTCTCCGGAAGCGGCCCGGGCTTCAGGAAAATCAGGAATAAGGAAACAATTAAACTTGTTAACTGCATCCTCGACCGCGGTTTTGCTTATTTCAGGATTGATAAGCCGGGCTATGGCGATTCTAAAGGAAAGCTAAACGACGACAGCCTTTTGGCAGGATTTTCAGACATTTTTGTCGATGCAATTAAAAAGCTGAACAGTCATCCTGCAGTCGACAGGTCGGATATGGGCCTTTTCGGAAGCAGCCAGGCGGGCTATATAATGCCGCTTGTAATCTCAAAGTCCAAAGATATCTCTTTTATGATAGGCTCTTCATGTCCGGGTGAAAATTCCATGAACCAGTGGAACTACCTCCTTGAAAAACAGATGATCTGTGAGGGAATTACGCCTGAAAGGGCAAAGAAAAATATTGAAATGTTTTCCGCCTTAAGAAATACAACAGACAAAGAAGTCTTTGACAAGGCCGTAAATTATTACAAAAATAACCCGATGGTTGTAAGTTCACTTGGCTACGACTCGTCATTTTATAAAATAGCGGAAAGCTGGTGGCCGCGCGTAATTGATGAAAAAGATGAAAGCCATTTCAATCCAATGTCCGTAATGGAAAAAGTCACAATCCCTTGTTACCTGGTTTACGGGAAAAACGACACACAGATCGATCCCGTTCAGGCGATGCAGGCATATAAGGATGCTTTTGCCAAATCGGGGAACAGATACTTCCGCATTGAGATGCTAAGTAACAGCGACCACAACATGAGCCTCAGCGGCGGCTGCCTGAATGAAATATCTGAGTTGAACCAGTCGGGAGACTACAGGTACGACCCTGAATACATAAAGCTCATCTCTTCATGGCTTGACGAGTGGTTTTAGAATAAGTATTTTCAAATAACCTCCAAAGGAATAGTATATGGAACAGTCAGATGCTGATTTACTTATTGCTCCCTGTGGAATAAACTGCGCAGTCTGCAGGGGACACCTTAGGGCAAAGAATAAATGTCAGGGATGCAGGGCTTCGAATACGTGTAAACCTAAGACCCGCGTTACCTGCCAGATAAAAACCTGCCGGGTATTTACAGACAGGAAAACAAAGTACTGCTTCGAATGTGAAGATTTCCCCTGCGCAAGCCTTAAGCAGCTGGATAAAAGATACCGTACAAAATACGGAATGAGCGTAATTGAAAACCTGCTGACTATAAAAACTTCAGGCATCAGAAAATTCCTTCAGGAGGAAAAAGCCAGATGGACGTGCAAGGAATGCGGCGGCACGGTCTGTGTGCATACAGGAGCCTGCAGCATCTGCCAGCTAAAGGTAAGTCCGCTGCGGACCTGAGAATATCCCTCGGGTGCATTACTTAAGGACTGGCATGTGAATAAAAAAGGATATTTGCAACACTTTTTTATAACTATTTTTTTACCTGATAACCTGATAAACTGCGCTTATTTTCCTGCCGATAATTAATCCAAAAAGATCTTTAGTGTCTTAATCCTTAAGGAATTCAAATGAAAAAATTTCTTACTTCATCTGTCCTCATACTTCTTATGGTTCAAAACCTCTTCTCACAGAACCTGAATAATAAGAGGGTTATTGGCTATTATAACTGGGATAATTCTTCTTATCCCTCGACCGCAATTGATTTTACCAGCCTGACACACATCTGTCACGCGTTCTTATGGCCTTTGGCCGATGGAAGCCTGGATCAGAGCCAGCTGGCTCTTTATCCTGACATGATAACAGCAGCCCACAACAACGGCGTCAAGGTTCTGGTATCGATCGGCGGATACGGCACTTCTGCTCAGAATACCGGATTTAAGACCATGGTGAACAGCGCGACAGCCAGAGCTGCATTTATTACGAACCTTGTCAATTTTATTAAAGCTAATAATTACGACGGGGCAGACTTCGACTGGGAGTATCCTGCCAGCGGCGACAAGGCAAACTTTGTCACACTCCTTACGGACTTAAGAGCGGCCTTCAACGCAAACAATATCCCTCTTATGACCGCGGCAGTTTATAACTCGCCGAGCGCCGGATACGACGTGCCCAAACTGAACACACTGCTTGACTGGATTGGAATAATGACCTATGATTTTACCGGCAACTGGGAACAGGCAGGTACAAGGCTTATAAATAATTCCGCCCTTTACAGCACAAGCCAGCAGACATATTCCATCGATAAGAGCGTAAATGCCTGGATAGCAGGCGGCATGTCAAAATCCAAGGTGTGCGCAGGCATGCCGTTCTACGGATACCTGATGAATGCGCCTGAAATGTACGGAAGTATTACAACTACTTCAGGCGCCAAAGCATTAAGCTATAACACTATTGTATCAAGCTACCTGAATAATACCGGCTGGCAGTATACCTTCGACAATAATACGAAAACCCCTTACCTGCGCAACACTGCGCACACGCAGGTGATTTCATTTGATGATACCACCTCGACCAGAATGAAATGCGACTATATTAATTCAAAGGGGCTTGCAGGCACAATTATTTGGAAAATTGCACAGAGCTATAACGCTACTTCTAAGGCGAACCCTCTTCTTAAGACTGTGGGCGATTTTCTGCTCAGGAGCAATGTGGTTTCTGTGGTCCCATCTCCCGATAATGCCGTGCCCGGGGATTACATTTTGTCGCAGAACTATCCGAACCCGTTCAACCCTTCAACAACAATAAACTTTTCCTTAATGAAAGAGGGAAATGTAAGGCTTACGGTTTTTGATGCCCTTGGAAAAAGAGTAGCCGTTGTTGTAAATGAATTTAAGCCCGCAGGAAACTACTCAGTAAGGTTTGACGGAACAAGCCTTCCGGGCGGAATGTACATCTACAGGCTTGAGGCAGGGGAGTTTACTTCTGCAAAAAAATTCATCCTGATGAAGTAAAAAGTTCAGCGTTAAAAGTTCTCTCTTCTTTATCCGGGTTCAGGCCTTTTCAGCCTTAGCCCGGACTTGGGAGAGTTTCCTACGGCATATATATTACCTGCTGAAATTGCCCGCTCCCGCTCATTCATTTTTTATCTTCTGGTTTTTATTCCGGAAAACACCATATTTATCCGGAAAAACTTTAAAAAGAAGCCTCCGGACTATCAACAAAATTTCTTCTTTCTCGATAATACCCAAATACGTTTAACTTTTTGGAAATATATGAAAAAACTGTACTCTTATTTATTTATATCGTTATTGACTTTAACTACAATAAACCTTGCACAGGAAAAGAAACCTGACCTGATGCCGAAGTTCTCAGGTGACGCCAGAACCTGGCTCGATGAGGACCTGACAAAACATCAGGGCAATTTCATGGTTAAAAACGTAAGACTTCAGGTTTCCGGCAGCGCTACTGAGCTTGTAAGCTATAAATTCCTTTTTGACCTGGCCGCTCTTGCAAGAACTTCAACTAAAAATGATTCTTTGGGAGGAAAAAGATTCTTAACTGATGCATATACTGACCTCGGGATACTTAATGATGCTTATATAGCTATTAAACCTGTCTCTGGATTCTCTATATCTTTGGGACAGATAAAGGTTCCTTTCAGCTCCGATAACCTTATTTCAGTCAACAGTATACCGTTTTCAAACCGTCCGCTGCTTACTTCAAAAGTTGGTCCCGACATGTATGATATCGGCTTCATGGCTTCCTACAGCCTGCCGGTTTCACTGCCAATAGATATAGACGCAGCCATCTTTGACGGCAACGGGCAGAACAAGTCGGAAACTGATAAAACAAATAATTATGCTTTCCGCACGGTTATTAAACCGGTTGAAGGCCTTAATGTATCTGGAAACTATGCCGGCGGGGTTATGGCGGGCAATAAAGTCCACATGTTCGACCTGGGGGCAGGCTATAAAAATGGCGGCCTTACTTTATCATGCGAATATGCCAAAAGAAATACTAAACTTGCCACCTATGATTATTCATCCAATACTTATTTCGGCTATGCGGTATACGACTTTCCAGTCAGCAGCGAGCTCGTGAAATTTATTAGCCCTGCAGTCAGATATGAATTCCTTGAACCCGCCTCACACAAGGCCGGCGATGAGTTCAGCAGGATTACTGCAGGACTTACATTCAGCTTTTCAAAACTGACATTTGCCCACTGCAGACTGAATTACGAAAAATTCATTTATAAAAATGAATATAAAGCAGCCGACAAGAATTCAGACAGGCTTGTACTTGAGTTTCAGATAAGATACTAAGCGTACACATGAAGCTTTCTTAAAGAATGAAAAGCCCGGAGCTGTTTATGAGCCCGGGCTTTTTTGTTGCGTTTGAAGCCTGAGAATTTTAGATTATTAAACCCTTAAATATCTTTTTTGATTACACAGGCTGTATTCTATGAGAAAAAATTCTGCCTCAGGCTTTCAGAAAAATGATAAAGAACTGGAAATGCTGTTCCAGAACAGCTTTGATGCTCTTCTTCTTACGGGCAGGGATGGTAAAATTTACAGGGCAAATTCAGCTGCTGAAGAACTCTTTGGATATACAGCTGAAGAATTATGCAGCCTGGGCCGTTTGGGCCTGGCTGATATGACTGACCCGAACTGGCCTAAAGCAATTGAAGAAAGAGACAGGACGGGAAAGTACATAGGAATATTAAGATGCCGGAGAAAAGACGGCACTCTGTTTTATTGCGAAGTAACCAGCAGGGTTTTTAAGGCCCATGACGGCTCCATGAGGGCCAGCACTTCCGTCCGGGATGTGACTGACAGGATTGAATCTGAAAAAAGACTTCAGGCCGCAAATAGACAACTGCAGGAAATTATTGACGGCTCTCCAACTGTTATTTTCGTAAAGGATCTTCATGGCCGGCTCATAATAGTAAACAAAAAGCTGGAAGAACTATTCGGCATGACGGGTGAAGCGCTTAGGGGGAAGAAAGACTCCGAAATATTTCCAAAAGAATGGATAGAATACTTCGGGGAGACTGATGAAACTCCTGAATCAGGCAGGATTATGGAGATTTCTGAGGACTCGGATTTTCCCGGCGGAATGCGCCGTTACTTTTTCCTCAATAAATTCCCGCTGTTCGATGAAAATGCCCGCCCTTATGCCCTCTGCGGAATTGCCTCCGATATAAGCAAAACCATGGAGACTGAAAGGCAGTTCCACGAAAGCCGCAAAGGATTAATTGAAGCCCAAAAGCTGGCGCATATGGGAAGTTTTACTTTTGACGCCTCAACAGGAATGCTTGACTGGATGGACGAGGTGTTCAATATATTTGAACGTGACCCGGAAAAAGGGCATCCCAACTTTCTTGACGTTTTGAATTATGTCCACCCCGACGACAGGGAATATGTGAATGCCTGCCTGGATGAGGCACAGAAATATAAAAAAACACTTTACATGGAATACCGCATCATTACTGATAAGGGCAACATAAAATATCTCCGCTATATCGGCAACCCGATATTTGACAGCGATGGAAACCTTGTAAGACGCTTTGGCACTGTGCTGGATATTACAGAAAGCAAAACAGCTGAACTGAAGCTGAAAACAACCCTCAGGAACCTTGAACGTTCCAACAGAGAGCTTGAACAGTTTGCCTACATCGCCTCGCACGATCTTCAGGAGCCGCTTAGAATGGTCTCCAACTTTGCAAGGCTCCTTGCACAAAGATACCAGGACCATCTGGATGAAAAGGCTAATGAATTTATTACCTTTATGATAGACGGTACAAAAAGAATGCAGAATCTGATAAGCGACCTGCTTCAGTATGCCCGCCTTACAACCAAGGCCCAGCCTTTTGTTGCGACTGATATGAACCAGATAATGGATTATGTGGCAGCTGACTTAAGAATGGCAATTGATGAAAAAAATGCATATTTGAATTATGACAGGCTGCCGGAGATAAATGCCGACCCTATTCAAATGCGGCAGCTTATGCAGAACCTCGTGGCAAATGCAATAAAGTTCAAAGGCGACAGGGACCCCGAAATATGTGTTGAAGCCTGCAGCAATGAAAATGAATGGGTATTCTGCGTAAGGGATAACGGCATAGGAATTGCCCCTGAGTACCACGACAGAATTTTTATCATCTTCCAAAGGCTGCACGAAAGAGAGAAATATGCCGGGACTGGAATTGGCCTCGCCCTCTGCAAGAAGATCGTTGAGCGCCATGGCGGACGAATCTGGTTGGAATCTGAAGAAGGGCATGGCGCTTCTTTTTACTTCACTATCCCGTTCGGCTCTTTGCAGTTGTGATGTAAAATTTATACTGGGAAAGTTGCTTTTTTATCCTATTTGTATAATTTTTATAGCATGAGTTTTGACTATTTTGCTCGTGCCTTGATGCAATTACGTTGTCGATCCATTCTGCGGGAAATTGCAGGTCCGATGTATAGCTGAGTTTTTTTACTGAAATTGAGAAATACTGTTCTGATTCTATACACTATTGCTATATGGAGGGAAAATGAAGAAATCTTTAATCTCTGTCCTTTTGCTCGTCCTGGCATTTGTCCAGTCCTATCCTCAGACTAAGGAATCCGGACTTATAGGCCGGAATCTGCTTCTGTATCCTGAACAGCTGAACGGTGGAAAGCTGAATAAATCCGTCGCTGACCCCGGTTTGTATTCTGCTATATACAGGCCTTCCCGTATTATAGTGGATTCTACTGAAAAAGATACCTATTCTTACGATTTTTTCTCTAACCTTATCTCAAGACTTTATGAAAAACTGTATAACGGTAAATGGGTTACCAGCGGCTTTGACAGCATGACCTACGACAGCAAAGGCAATATGCTTACATATATTGGTAAGACATATTCAAACGACGGTTCGGTCACCAGTACTTACAAAGCCGCTTTTACGTATGATTCTAATGGGAAGCTGCTGACAGCCGTTATGGAAAATCAAATGGCCGGCTATTATATCCCGGGTACAAGAACAACTTATACATACGACGCCAGCGGAAATCTTACAGTTATGCTTGTGGAATCGGCCTCATTCAGCGGCTGGACAAATAATTCCAGAGAAACTTATACATACGACAGCAAAGGGAATATGCTTACCAACTTGTCTGAAGTCTGGGCCAATAACGCATGGACGAACAGTTTCAATGAAACATACACTTACGACGGCCTCAGCAGCATGCTCACCTTCCTGAGGGAGACGTGGAACGGCAGCGCATGGGAAAATCTCACCCGGGTGACGTATTCTTATAATAACGGCAGCCTGATTACAAGTCTTGAAGAACAATGGCTGAACGGTGCATGGACCAATAAATCGAGGCTGACATATACTTATGACCAAAAGGGGTATTTAGTTGGTGAGCTTAAAGAACAATGGGGAGACGGAGTCTGGACTGCCTCAATCAAACACTTATATACCAATGATACCGACGGCAATGCCGTTAAAGGTGAATCTTTTAAGCGGGATACCTCTGGTAAATGGGTGCCTTATGCAACTTCCATGGAATTCCGTTATACCGGCTATAGCGGGAAAAAGGAAATTCTGCCGGTAGGCGGTTCTGTTGTAAGTGTAGAGTATGAAACGCCCATTGTCGGAGTCGAAAGCGCTCCGGTAGCTGTAAATGATTACAGCCTGTCGCAGAACTATCCCAATCCGTTCAACCCGTCAACAACAATAAATTACTCCCTGAAGAAAGAGGGGAATGTGAAACTTACGGTTTTTGATGTTCTGGGGAAAATAGCCGCGGTAATTGTGGATGAATATAAGCCTGCCGGAAGCTACAGCGTAAAGTTTGACGCAGGCAGCCTTCCAAGTGGAATTTACATATACAGGCTTGAAGCAGGGGATTTTACCGCTGCCCAAAAGTTCCTTCTGATGAAATGAAGTAAAACAGCTAAAAAGCCCGGAGCTGTTTGCAAGTCCGGGCTTTTTAATATCCTTTCTTATTAGGTTACAGATATTTATTCTCTTCTTTAGCGCGTCTGATCACCGGAATCCTGCTGCATGCCGGTGCTCCGCTTTACGGTTGAATAAACCTGGTTCTTAACGTCTTTCCACCACTGTTTTTTAATCTGTATGTATTTTGCAATCTGCTGATCGTTATCCAGCGCGCTAATGATATCCTTATCGGCCTGTTCATCCGCCTTCCTGTAGTCAGACAGCAAGTCGGGAGCTGAATCGATATTACTGCTTCCTGTAACTTCCTGATTTCCTTTATTACTTTTGTTTTTATCGAGATAGTCCTGCCGGGCTGAAGCTATATTGCTCCGGTAATCAAGAAGGATCTGCGTGATCTTGTCGGCCGCGCCGGTTGTTGTGCCAAGCTGCTGGGCAAGCCTGCTTGCAAGCTGCTGTGCCTCAATGCCGAATGATGTAACATCCTGCGAAGCCTCGGTCTGCCCCTGCGAGCGTGACTGGTTATTATCCTGCGCATGGGCAGCAATGCTGAATGCCATAAATGCTGCCGTTATCAGGATTATACCTGATAAGCTATTTTTTACCTTTTTCATTTTCCCTCCTTTGTTGTTTAATTGCCCTCTTATTTTAATGTACAAATTATTAATAGCAGGCAAAAGGGGGTGAAATGAAAAAAGAAGATATTCCTTTTTACATTTCAGCCTCTCAGGTTTAGCTGTACATTCAAATTGAAGCTGCATTTAATCAGCAAACGTTCCAGATGAAACTTCTTTTAAGTACTTCTAATTCAATCATTTACAGAACAGGAGATTACAATGAAAAAAATAAATTTAATTTCAGCAGTAATTCTGTCAGTGTTCCTTTTGTCCATTTGCTATGGACAGGAGAATGAAAATAAATCAACCGGCTCGATGAGAAAGAGCACAGCCTCATCTCAGATGGTCCAGGAGATAAATAATGTGGAAAGCCAGATAATAGATGCCGTAAAAGCAAAAGATATACGCAGATTCAGTAACTTTCTTGCGGATGATTTCAAGGGTGTATATGCCAACGGGATCTATAAAAAAGAAGATGAGATAAACAGGGTCAAGACCAGCCAGCTGAGCAGCATGGAGAAATCGGACGAAAATGTTGTTTTCCCGGCTGAGAACGTGGCAATTCTGACGTACAAAGCCAATAGAAAATATGTTGTCAACGGCAAGGACATGTCGGGAAAATATAATGTATCTTCAGTACTCGTAAAAGAGAACGGTCAGTGGAAGGTAATTGAGCATACTATGATAAAAGAACAGAAATAGATAAAGAGGACCAACTATAAATAAAGCCCGGATCTTAAATTCGCCCGGGCTTTTTCAGGCCTTAGTAATACAGTCTGCAAACCCGTTTTCAGGATGTTATTGCTTTTATAAAGCGGTACATGAATTCAACGCCGTTAAAGAATTCCTTTACTCCAATTCGTTCATCCTTTCCGTGCGCGCGCATATCATCCATATCCAGGAACATGCCTGAAACGCCGTATACAGGAATGCCCGCTTTCCTAAGGTGCTTGCTGTCTGTGGCGCCAGTGGAAATAAAAGGGGTAACTTTCACTTTGGGCCACATTGCCTTGGAAATCTCATTTATTACATCCATAATATCCTTCTTCAGAGGTGAAAGGGGTGAAGAAAATGAAGCGTATGGACATGTAATTTCAACCCCGGGGTCATTGATGACAGATTTAAGTGTATTCATCACATTTTCAATATTATCATCGGGAAGCATACGGCAGTTTATGTTTGCCCCTGCCGTCTGCGGCAGAGCATTATCGGCGTGGCCCCCGTAAAGCAGTGTTGCAGCGCAGGTTGTACGCATGACGGCATTGTAATATGGGTTTACTAATGCAGCGCGTTCTGCGGCCTCAGTATCCATGGGAGTCTTCAGAAGGGCTTTAATATCCTCTTTTACCTGTCCTGTTTCCGTTTCCAGTACGCGTTCAAAGAACATTCTGGTTGTTTCATTTAACCTTACCGGGAATCTGTATTCTGCAAGGCGTGTAAGTGCGCCTGCAAGCCGGTATATTGCGTTATCCTTAACCGGAAGGGAGCTGTGTCCGCCTTTGTTATGTGTCTCCAGCTTAAAGTTTGCGAAGATCTTTTCACCCGTTTGTATTTCAAGCAGCTTCGGTTTACCCTCAAAAATGCTGCCGCCGCCTGCGTCGAGGTTTACTGCGAACTCTGCATCAATCAGATCGCGCCGGTTTTCAAGGAGCCATTTTACGCCGTTAGCATCCCCGCTCTCCTCATGCTCCGTGAGGGCCAGAATTAGGTCGCGTTCGGGAATAAAGCCCTCTGTCTTAAGGCGTATAAAATTGGCAACCAAATCGGCCGCTTCGTCTTTGATGTCGCAAGTTCCGCGGCCATAGAAATAACCGTCTTTTTCAAGGAAGGTAAAAGGGTCGAACGACCAGTCGGAACTGAGTGCCTCAACCACATCGAGGTGCACGATAAATAGGATTGGCTTTTTACTGCCCTTGCCGCGCAGCCGGGCAACGAGGTTCATATTCCGCGGCCCGGGGCCCGCGAGCTGTACATCGCCCTCCGGGAATCCGGCTTTTCTGAGGCGTTCGGCCATTGCCTTAGCCGCCCTTGTGCTGCCGAGGTTCTGAGTGGTATTAATATTTATGAGTTCGCTGAAAATATCGCGTGCAAGTTTCATGTGTGAGTTAAGTTCAGTGGAAACTGTATCTGTTTGATTCTCAGGTTTCATCATCGCTCCTGTAAACAAAAAGTGAAAATTTTACGTAATGGTAAAGTAAACATTTGTGTTTTTATGAGCAATCAAATCCGGAAGGACCTGGCGTTAAATCTGATGTTCATTACAGCAGGGGCGGCCGCCCCTGCCGTGCTAAGGCTGAATATTATTGCGCCCGGTAAAACTATCTTGTCTGCATCCCGCCTGAATTCTGGTTTGCGGTTGAATAAACGACGTCTTTTACTTTCTGCCACCACTGGCGTTTGATCTGGACGTACTTGTTTTTCTGAACGTCGTTGTCAAGCACGTTCAGTATTTTTTTGTCGGCTTTAAGGTCCGCCTTATGGTTCTCCGACATCAGGTCCTGCGCAATTGCAGTCTGATTGGCACTCCTGTTGCTTCCTGTATTATCGGGGTTGGGAGCGGTGCTGACTGAATTGCTGGAATCGGTCATGCCTCTTAAGAAGTCGCGCCTTATATCTGTTATGCTGTTATAATAATCCATCAGAACATCCCTGATTTTGCCTGACTTGTCGAGTGAGAGTCCGGTCTGCTGAGCCAGGCTGACGGCAAACTGAGCGGCATAGCGGTTAAAGGAGGTATCCTGTGCCATGGAATTGCTTTGCCCCTGTCCGATTGAAGGAGTAGGCGGTACTGAAATTCTGGCAGTATCGTCCTGCGCAAAGGCTAAAAAGCTCATTGCAAAAAACAAAGCTGCAAACGCCAGGGCTTTGAATGGATTAAAGTTTATTATTCTCTTCATTTCTGTTCTTCCTTACTTTGTTACTGATTATTAAATAAAGGCATTATACTGCTATAACAAGAGTACGAATGTGCCGGCAGCAATGAGTATTCCCGCAAGGGCGGTTTTCAGTGTCAGAGGTTCGCTTAAAACAATTGCGGAAAGGATAAAGATCATGGGAAGCGAGGTTTTGTCTATTGCCGCAACCGAAGAGGCATTTCCTTCCTGGAGCGCCCTGTAGTAAAAGAGCCACGAGGCACCTGTGCAGAGCCCTGAGATGACAAGAAACAGGAAAGACCTGCGCGGGATAGAAGTCACATCCTGCATGGAGCTGCGGAAGAGAACGATTGTCCATGCCAGTATAAGAACGACCACGGTACGAATTGCCGTAGCGAGATTAGAATCTATGTCTTTAACTCCGATTTTCCCGAATATAGTTGTAAGTGCCGCAAACAAAGCCGATAAAAGCGCGTATAGCCACCACATAATATCATCCTGAATTACAAAAACCAACAAATCCTTAAGAACACCCTTATTTATTTAATGTAACGATAAACCCCATTAAAATAAAAACCGGTTTTAATGCCATGGAATATTTGAGTAAAGCAGCTGTGGGCAGGGGAAAATAAACCTATAGGGGGTTTAGAAATTATGGTATAAGCCCAGGTAGTAGGCGTAGTGTTTATAGGAAGTAATGCCGTTACCGAGTTCAGAGGAAAAGAGGACCTGGTAATTCTTAATTACCGTTACTCCGCCGCCAATGTGTATCCCGGTGTTATTGCCTGCATTGACCAGGGAAGGGGACTGGTGGAAGAGTTCAGTGCCGAGGTAAAAATTCTCTGAGAAGTTATACTGGACTAAAATGCCGGAAAAAGTCCAGTTTTTATTTTCCGGACCGGGATTTATCCAGTAGCCTCCGCCGCCATAGATTGTCCAATGGCCTATATCCTTCTGCAGCCAGAGGGGGAGGTAGATTTGTGCTTTTCCGTTGCCGAGTCCGCGTGAAGCGTTTCCTGTGGGGAGTTCGGCAATGGGGAACGTGCCGATATCGGGCAGATAGTCCGTCTGTTCAATAAAGCGGTATTTGACACCCACCTCTGTATCGCCGTAGCCCATTTGAGACGGGTTATCCTTAGGAGAATTGAATGCCAGGGGGAGGACTGCATGGAACTGTGTATTAGGCAGTATACCGTAGTTAAATTCAACCGCGGGACCTATACCGGCAGCTCCCGATTCATCAAAGACACCGGTTGAGAAGAGGTAGACTTCGCCGTGCATAAAAGGTACAGGTATAGGGTCATCCGTTCTGAAAGGCGGCCCGGCAAAAGCCATAGCATTGAACACAAACACAATGCATACTGCAAACAAAGCCAGAGTTCTCATCATCGTCTCAAAAATTGCACATTAGTTTTAATATAAAAATCCCGGCAATTAATTCAATTTATCGGATGGGGTAGTGGTTCCAGGCACCGCTAAAATAGCATTGCGTCATCTGGTATACAAGTTCACCTCTGAGAATATTAACGCCTGATTGAATTTGTAAAGCGGATTCTGTATTATTTTATAATATATTTTCCTGATGGCCAGAGCGCAGCAGGTGTAAGTTTTATTTGAAAGGATCAGCAAATGAACGGGATGAACCATAAGGTTGACGCATTTTTAAGCAGGGAACAAAAGTGGCAGAAGGAATTTGAGAAGCTGAGATCAATTGTTTTTGACTCAGGGCTTACAGAAGATTTCAAGTGGGGCGTTCCCTGCTATACTTTTCAGAACAGGAACGTAGTTCTTATTCATGGTTTTAAGGAGTACTGTGCGCTCCTGTTTTTCAAGGGTGCCCTGTTAAGCGACCCAAACGGCATACTGATCCGCCAGACTGAAAACGTGCAGTCGAGCCGCCAGGTCCGCTTTACCAGCCTAAAAGAGATAAAGGAGCTGGAGCCCGTACTGAAATCCTATGTCTATGAGGCAATTGAAGTGGAAAAGGCAGGACTGGAAGTGGAGCCAAAACAGACCAAAGAATACCAGGTTCCTGAAGAGTTTCAGGATAAATTAAATGAAATGCCTCGTCTGAAAACTGCCTTTGAACAGTTGACGCCAGGGCGGCAGAGGGCATACCTCCTTTATTTCTCTTCACCAAAACAATCCAAAACCTGGCTTGGGAGGGTTGAAAAATCCATACCCCAGATTTTAAGCGGGAAAGGGTTAAATGACTAGCTTATTTCCCATGAATAAAAGTTTATTTATTTAGGTGAGTCCTCCGGTGGAATTACAAGCCGGCTTGGTTCATAGTATTCTTTCTTTTGACCTTCTGGAGCGCCGTTTCAATGTTGAAAACTTCAGCGTGTTCGATTTTGAGCTGTGTCCGGATGATATGGAAGCCACCGTGACGCTGGATACGAAAAAGAGCAGCTTCTTCGACCACCGAGACCCGGCAATGGTTAAAATGCTTGGCGGCGTAAAACTTCCTGTCTAATAGCATATTGATAGCAGAAAATAACTGAAGCGGGTTATTTTTTCCTGATTGTAACTTCAAGCCCGGTTGCCTTTGTGAATTTTGATGAAGCTTCTTCAAGCCTCTGCGGATCATAGCCGGGGTTTATAAAAATTTCGGCCCTGAGCTCTGAGGTGTGGAGCGACATATTCTTGGTTAATTTTATTCCTGTCTCTTCAAATATCCTTCTTCCGGCATTTATCACCTCGAACTGGTTTATCGCACTGCTGCACCTGATCTGCCAGGCGGTGGCCCTTTCAAGTCCGCTTATAACACTTTTATACTTATTTCCTATAACGGGTGAAATAAAAAAGAGCTCTATAAACTTACCCGTGCCTTCGGTCTTTATGCTCTTGCGGTATATCCTGTCCTCAGTTTCCTTAAAGGCTTCATCTATAAGCCACAGAGCAGTATTCTGCTCCATCTTTTCACCATTGGGAATCCGGGAGTCTCCCTCCGGAAGGGGAGATGGCGAATTATCAGCCTCCGGATTAAAGACCGGAACTGCGGGGCGGCTTGTGTCCATTATGTTCAGCTCAAGTCCCGTTAGCTCCTTGAAGCGGGAAATAATTTCTCTTTTATCTTCAATTACACCCTCCGTCTTAAGTCTTATTTCCCCCAGGTCCTTCATATACGACAGCTTTGTAAATTCAGGGATTAAGGAGGCTGCCGTGCTTTTAACGGCTTCGAGGTTTACTTCGCTGTTTACCTTAACCTCCCAGCCGGTTCTTTCAGCCAGGCGTATTAAGGTGTCTTTATAGCGTTCAGAGGCAACTGCAGGGAAATTGAAATAGAGCAGGATAGTTCTTGTATCTTCCCTCAGTCCTTTCCTGTAGAGTCCGGAATCCAAAGGAAAGCTTTCCTCAACGGCCTGCAGAATTTCAGCCTGGTTTACTCTATGGACTTTTGCGGGCATTTCTCCCTGGAGTTTTTCAGGCGGGATCTCAGGGCCTTGAGGAAGAGTACCGTTTGCCTTAGCCGAGAGCGCCAGCCAGGCTGCAAGCTCCGAAATGTTGTATAAGAACTGTTTTACTTTATTGCGTTTGAAGTACACCGAAGCATTTACCGCATTAAGGAATAGGGCGGTTTCATCCTCAGTAAATTCCCTCCTTCCGAAAGCAGCAAATAGCAGATCCTCGATTGTAAAGTCGCGGCTTTCAAAGCCTGAGACGGCAAGGTGCACAGAAAGTTTCTTAAGCAGATCTTCCGATAATTCGAAAATCTCATTTATGCTGTCAGGCATATTAGTGGAGTGTTTTCTGAGTTTGCTCTTACCGCCGATCTCAAAGGATTCTCCGTTGGAGGGGGCAAAGACAGGCTCTTTAATGCCGGACTGTGTTTCGAGAGACAGCGCCTGAATCACCTTCTCGTCGCCGTGGACAAAAAACACCCTTTTAGGAGCTATGTGGTTTACGAGTGAGATGATTTCATATTTATCGGCATGGGCCGATAGGTTATATTTGCCTATTCCGCATTTGACCTCGAAGGACTTATCGCCGAATGCAAGCATCTTCGTCCCTTTTTCCCTATCCAGGAGGTTTAAGAGCCTTCTGCCGGGGGATTCCTCGTCCTGGTAGCCCGTTATTGCAATATAATTGCCTTCGTCGCCGGCAAGGCGTTCAGCGTAGAACTGGCTTGGTCCTCCTGTAAGCATTCCTGAGCTTGAAATTATGCAGCAGGCTTCATTGGAATTAACTATTGCTTCGCGCGTCTTCATGTCGCGGTTTACTGCAATCACATTTTTAGAGTAGAATATTTCATTATGGCGGAAGACCCTTCTGGAGAGCATCTGGCTGAGGTAATTGGGGTTATTGCTGTAAGCCCGGCAGATGTCATTTACCATGCCGTCGACATAGATCTTAACGTCGGGCAGCATGCCCTTTGCGGCTGCGTTTCTGAGAATAAGAATCACCTCCTGTGCCCGTCCCAGGGCAAAGGCAGGTATAAGTATTTTCTTTCCCGACTCTACAACCTCCCTAACTTTATCAATCAGCATTTTTTCCTCATCCAGGCGGCTGGAATGGAGTTTATCGCCGTATGTCGATTCCACAATTGCGGCATCGGGTTTAAGTTTAGGGAATCGGGCCTTTTCAACCGTGCGCTGCTTTGCCATTGAGAAGTCGCCCGAGTAGAAAACCGAACCGTCCTTTCCGGAGAGATAAATACCCGCGGCTCCCAGGACGTGGCCTGCGGTGTAGAAGACGGCCGAGAGTTCATCATTAAACGGGTTGAATACATATTCCGGGGAATGGCAGATGATTCTCTTAAACATCGATTCGAGCTGTTCCTCGGTAAATACAGGGATTTCCTCCTCCTTAAAGGAGGTAATTTTAAGGCTGTCGTAGAGGAGAACGCGTATGAGGTCTTTTGTGGCGTGAGTCATATAGATGCCGGCCATTGGGTAAGCCGCGCTAAGAATAGGGAGGCTTCCTGAATGGTCTAGGTGTGCATGGCTCAGAAAGATGGCATCAGCTCCGCCTGAGTCCTGAATGAGTCTCAGGTTCGGCAGAGAGCCGGTTGGGCTGTTGGGTCTTACGCCGCAGTCGAAAACGATATTCTTTCTGCCCAGACAAAGGAGCACGCAGCTTGCACCGACCTCACCGGCGCCGCCGCAAAAGGCAATTTTCATATATCCCTGTGAATCCCTGCATTATCAACACGAAATATGGGTATAAAATGATATAATAGCAACGGACAATGAACGGAAAGAAAGCCGGGATATAGTGCTGAAAGCAATTTAATAATTGAGTCAGTCGGGAAATTTTAGTAATTATAATATTAAGTCATCCGGTTGATCGGATAAAAGAATTTTGGAAGAAGAGTTTTAGTCACGCATTAGAAAAATGGAAATACACAACCAAAAGAAAGATAAGGCCATGCAGAACTACAGCATATATCAAAACTCAGCTTTATTACTACTTAGAGTAGTTACTGCGGCAATATTTTATGTTGCCGCCTATATTAAATTTCCGTTCTGGTCGAATGCTCCGGAAGGGATATCTTCATTCATGTTATTTACAACAAGATTACTTTCCATTGCCGAGCCTCTTGGCGCAACTGCTGTCCTGTTGGGGTTTTTAACAAGATGGGCCTCGGCAGGACTTACAATAATTTTAACAGGTGCAATTATTGTAACAAAGTATGTTTATGGAATAGGCTTTGTAACGCCGACCTCGCCGGGATGGGATTTCCCGCTTGCGGTGCTTGCCGGATGTTTGATTCTAATTGCTTTTGGTGCCGGACGGTTTTCAATTGACGGAAGGGAAAAAACAGGCCGGGTTAATTCATAATTTTTTGAAGTCAGGTTAATAATCAGATTATTATTTTGTCAGGCACATTGTTCAAAAGAATTCGAAAAATGGTTATATTCGTGCAGCTCTGTAACAGTTAAAATGAAAAGCCAAAATTGCCCTGAGGAGTGTAATTGAAAGAAAATAAATATGATGATAATGACTTTTTCAGTCAGTACAGTAAGATGCCCCGTTCTGTAGGCGGTTTGGAGTCTGCAGGGGAATGGCATGAATTCCAGAAATTGTTGCCGGATATGAGAGGTAAATCGGTTTTAGATTTAGGATGCGGCTATGGGTGGCACTGCAGATATGCTGTGGAACAGGGGGCCCGGTCTGTAGTTGGAATAGACCTCTCGGAAAAGATGCTGAATGAAGCAAAAGATCGTACAGATGACGAGCGGATTATTTATATGAGAGGATCAATTGAAGATATCAGCTTTGAAAAGGAAGGCTTTGATCTTATTATCAGTTCGCTGGCATTTCATTACATAAAATCATTCGAACCGGTATGTCAAAAATTATCTGAGATATTAAAGCACAAGGGCAGCCTGGTGTTTTCAGTTGAGCATCCGGTTTTTACGGCATTTGGGAATCGGGACTGGGTATATGATGAGAAAGGGAATAAGATTCACTGGCCCGTAGATAATTATTTTATTGAAGGGAGCAGGGAAGCTGTTTTTCTGGGGCAAAAGATTACCAAATATCACAGGACATTAACGACGTATATTAATTCGCTGATAAGTAATGGCTTTATAATAAAAAAAGTAATTGAGCCGTTGCCGTCGCAGGAAATGCTAAAGAAGAATGAAGCAATGCGTGAAGAATTCCGCCGTCCCATGATGCTCCTGATTTCAGCATATAAAGATTAGATAATGAAATCTCACAAAGTTCGCGGCAATTAAAGAACTGCCTGAAAAAACAAAAGCCTCAGATTCCTTTGGAAAATGAGGCTTTTTTGTGGGCCCAGATGGGCTTGAACCACCGACCCTCTGATTATGAGTCAGATGCTCTAACCAACTGAGCTATGGGCCCAATAACAACATTTCAAAAATATGAATAAAAAGGCTTTTATGCAATATAAGTTTTTGTCAAAATTGTTACTAATCGTGTAATTTCCCCCCTTTTTCCCTATATTTATTTTCTGCTTTCAAGGAATTTCCGGTATTTATCAAAATACTGGAGTAAATTTCCTGTTTCCTTAAACCCGTTCCTGATAAAGTTAATGAAAATTTTACTGCAATAAGAAGGAATCCTCTTTTGAGACATATTTGCACTCTTTTACTCTTAATCCTTAATTCTCCTTTCATTTTTTGCGGGAATTATCAGCTAAATCAAAAATCTTTGCTCACTGAATCTGCTTTAGTCCGGTCGGACTTTTCTAGCTCTCTGCCTGGAATAAATTTTCCAAACCAGGCAGGGGGTTATAACTCCTCAATTACCGGAGTTAACCCATTAATTAAATCCTACTACCCGGGTTCCGCGGATTTTAAGATACCTGATTCTCTTTCCATAACCATTTCTTTTGTAAAACCGTTGGATAATAGTACAGTAAAGGATTCCTTTATTGCCGTTTTCAGCTCATTTTACGGAAAAGTATCAGGAACAGTAAAATATGACGACGCCAGCCAATCCATAGTTTTTTTACCCGAAAGGAGGTTTCATCCGAATGAACTGATTTCAGTATCACTTACTCCAGGAGTAAAAACCCTTCAGAACGAGGCAGTGCAGCCCTTTAATTGGACGTTTACGGCGAGCCCTATTTCAGGTTCAGGAACATTTGCACTCTCCGAACCGGTCCCTTTCGGAGATGAATACGGACCATCAATCCTGGCTGATATGAATAATGACGGATTAGTTGACGTCCTTTGTTCAAGCTTTATGTACCAGGGGATCTTTATGATGAAGAATCTTGGCGGACTTAAATTCTCCAGGCAGGATATTTATCTGGGAAAACCTGTGGACAATATTACAACAGGAGATTTTGACGGCGACGGAAAAGTTGATATTGCCTTCCAGCCTGAAGGCGAAAAGCTGGTCGTTATCTTAAAACAGATGCCCGACGGCAGTTTTCAGACCGCTGCTGAAATTACCTGTTCAGCTTATTTAGGTGGCGGATTCTATGCTGCCGATTTGGATGCAGACGGAAAGCTGGACATTTCAATTTGTTCAAATACCGGGTTTAACGGCCAGGACGTACTGCTGCTGTTCCGGAATATGGGCAATATGAGGTTTCAGCTTGCAAAGGAGCTCCCGGTTACTAATGCTCAGAAAATCATTTTCTCCGATATTGATCTGGATGGATATCCTGACATAATTGATGCTTTAAATGAGGAAAAATCGGTCTGTGTATTCAGGAATTCCCGTTCCTTTAACTTTTCAGCTCCCGTGGTATATCCACAGAGTTTTTTGACCTCGCAGATAAATGTTGCAGACTTTAATCACGACGGATATCCTGATATTCTTGCCTCAGGCGGATACGGTTATGATTATTTATCAATACTAATAAACGACAGTACAGGGAATTTCAAGAAAACTGTTCCTGCAGTCAGCTATATCTCCAACGGAAGCTGCACAGTAGGCGATTTTAATAATGACACTTATCCTGATATTGCAATCCATTCTTCTGATTATTTATATATCCTGAAGAATAACTCAAATCTTTCATTTACTGAGTCTAAGGTCTTTTCCGGTGCAAGGGCTATCGGGGATATTGGAGCGGCAGATCTGGATAACGACGGTGATATTGATCTTTACATGGAGTCTGGAAATCCAAGAAATCTCGTCATTGCAAAAAATAAAAACGCGGAACCTGAGGTTAAGCTTCTTAGCAGTTCATACGATTTTGGCGTAACAAAACCGGGAGCCGAAAAGTCAGCTTACTTTGTAGTTAAAAATGACGGCGTATCCGGGACCCTGAACATTTCAGGCATTGCTTCATCAAATGAGGCCTTTACAGCTACGGCTTCAAAAACAACTATTGCTGCCGGCGACACGGCGAAAGTTACAATTCACTTTAAGCAGTCGGGCGCTTTAAGCTACAACGACAGTCTGACAGTTTACAGCAACGATAAATTCCATCCTGAAGTAAAATTTTATGTCTTGGGAAGGGGAGAGCAGGTGCTCTCGTGTTATCCTAAGCCTCTTTCAATATTTGCTTCTGATACTGCACAGATAAGGATTTACTTCAATGTGAGGCTGGATGCTGCAACACTTTCCGACTCTTCGATCGTTATTACGGGTTCGCACTCTGGCAGGCAGAAAGCTGAACTTATATCTTTTGATGACGGATTAAAGCTTCTAACCATTAAAACAGCAAAACCATTCAGGAGGGGAGAAAATGTAACTGTATCTTTGACTTCTAAGATCAGGACGGTTGCATGTGAGCCTCCTTTCCTTCCGCGCATATGGGATTTTAATGTCTCGGCAAAGAGTTCTTCGATGAGTTTCCGTGAACGCTCTTCAATTCAGCTCCCTCAGTACTCATTTAAGCCGGTCACCGCAGATTTTAATAATGACGGGCTTTTGGATGTTGCTGTCCTTACACAGACTAATGAGGAAATAACAATTTATAAAAATGAAGGAGACTTCAGGTTTACAAAAGTAAAATCCATCAGTATTCCACAGGGTCCGCAATCATTGGCCGCAGCCGACTTTGATAACGACGGCAGAGTTGATATTGCCGTATGCAAAGTAGCTTCAAAAATTCAGCTGCTGAAAAATACAGGCAATTTTAATTTTACTTCCTCTGAGACAGATGTTCCGGGCTATCTTCAATATATAACGGCCGGAGATTATGACAACGACGGCCTGACTGATCTTGCCGTCGGCACAGGAAGTTCGGGCGCTGAGATGGAATTTGTAAAGAACATGGGGAATTTTATTTTCAAGGCCTCAAAAATCAAATTTGCGGGCATTTTCGGTCTAGCTTCAGAGGATATCGACGGCGACGGCGATCTGGATATACTGGCTGACATTTATACCGGTTTCCTGCTGCGCAACAACGGCAACTTTTCATTTCAGACATTCAATAATCAATTACTCAATACTTTGCCTTCGGTAAGAGGAGATTTTAATAATGACGGGCTAATCGATTTCGCCGCGGCATCGTACTGGCAGGGCTATAAAGGTTATGAAATACTGGTAAATAATGGCGATTTGAAGTTTACAACCAGCTATTATAATCCCCCGCAAAAGGACATGTCATTCCTTGCAGGATGCGATTTTGACGGCGATTCAACTGTGGAGTTTCTTTCTGCGGCCAGCTGGGGAGTTGAAATGGATAAGTGTAATAAGGACCTTAAAGTCGTTAAGCAGCTTGTTCTGCCTCCATTTAATTTTGAAGCCTCAAACCTGCTGACAGCAGATTTTGACAATGACGGGGATATCGATCTTCTGGCATATAAAATGAATTCCCCACTCACTTTTCTTGAAAACCGGGATCACTTTAGCGAAATAGCTCTCAGCCCTACGGAATATAATTTCGGCAGCGTGCAAAAAGACAGCTCGAAAACATTTTCTTTTACCATAAGCAACCCGGGATCGCTGCCTCTGGTTGTAGATTCTATTTACTGCAGTTCAAAAGCCTTCAGCCTGTTTCCCACTTCCTTAACCGTTGAACCGAGGAAAGCGAAATCTGTAACGGTAACTTTCACTCCCATGGAAACAAAGGCTTATTCCGACAGTGTAGTAATTACAAGCAATGATAAGGTGCATCCGGCCGTTAAATTCATGGTTACTGGCATGTGCAGGCAGGTTATTGTGGATTCATTATACCCGGCGCAGAATTCAGCTTCGGCCGATCCTTCTTTTGCCGCGGTCCGTTTTACGGAGGACATCATTCCTGAGTCGCTTACTCCTTCTTCAGTTTTTATATCTGGCTCCATGAGCGGTTTCCATAATTCAAGAGTTTCATATGATGCTGCAAAAAGGCTTCTTTCAATTGTTCCCGAAGGTAAATTTATCACTGGTGAGGAAGTTGAAATCACATTAAAAAATGATTTCAAACTGAAGTCGCTTAATCCGGTTCTTTCTCCCTTCATCTGGCGATTTATTGTTAAGGCTAAAGAGGGAACGGGCTCTTTCAGGGCGATGAATAATATTCCTACAGGCCAATATCCCAAACTTATCTGTTCGTCTGATCTGGAAAATGATGGTGTTACGGATATGATTGTTTCATTTGAAAACGGAATAGCTGTAATAAAAGGGAGCCTTGATTCCAAACCTGGACTTGCAAAGTCCATAGCACTGACCGATTCTCCATTCGGCATTACTGCCGGAGATTTCAATAACGACGGGAAAACAGACATTGCTGCAGCCTGCAGGAATTCAGTGATCATTCTAAAGAATGAAGGCGGCTTTAATTTTACTAAAGTATCGGTCTTCAGTGGGCAGAATAACCGGATGCTTGCTTCCGATGATCTGGATGGCGATGGGGACCTTGATCTGATAGTTACAAATGATCTTCTTAACACCGCTTATGTGCTCGAAAATCAGGGCAATTTTACTTTCCGGGCAATCATGCTGCCATCAACTCTTGAGCAGGTGCTTGACTTAAAAACAGGGGATATGGATAACGATGGCGATATTGACATTGTTATTAGCAAATATGCCGGTGATCCGCTTTGCATTTTTGAAAACACGGGCAATATGAGTTTTAAGGCTAAAGGCCGGAACCCGGGCACTCCCTACATCAGGTCGATGGTACTTGCCGATATGAACCACGATACCTGGCTTGATCTGGCATCCGGGCAGCCCTATATAAATTCGCTCTGTTTAATTAAAAATTTGGGCGGACTGCAATTCTTTTTGTCTGACCAGCAGACGGGTGCAGACCCTCTCTCGCTTACGGGCAGCGATTATGACAGTGACGGGGATATTGATCTGGCTTCTGTAAATAACGGGTATTCGAACCAGGGGTATATTTATACAAACCAGCATATGGCCTTTAAGGTCTCAGGCTACTTTGCCAGTGAATCCGGCTCAAACCGTATGACCTCTGGCGATTTTAACGGCGACGGGGCAGTGGATATTGCATATGTAAATGAGGCTTCAGGCACTGTAGGCTGGCTGCTTAATGTGCGTCAGAACAGCTACAGCCTTTCATCTCAGGTGCTTAAGCTTCCTGATACAGAACCATTAAAATCAGTCTCAAACAAAATTACTATTAAAAATACCGGCCTAAACCCGTTTACTGTCGACAGTATATACGTTAAAAATAAAATATTTTCTGTCTCCATCAGTAAGACTTATCTGGCAAGGTACGACTCTGCGGTTGTTACAGTGACTTTCAAGCCCGATTCCCTTGGCAGTTTCTCTGATACGCTTTATATTGTAAGCAAAGTTGATTCCGGCAATCAGGTGCTGCTCCAGGGCAGGTGTGTTGAAAAAACAGCAGTTACGGATAGGAAAAACCTTCTGCCCGTGAAATTTGAGCTGGGGCAGAACTACCCGAACCCGTTTAATCCTTCCACGTCCATAAGCTTTGCACTTCCCGCAGAGTCATATGTAAGGGTAAGGATAATCAATTTACTGGGGCGGAGTATCTGTCTGCTCGCTGATAAGGTCTTTGAAGCCGGATATCATGAGGTGAGATGGTCACCTGTAGGAGTTTCCTCTGGAATCTACTTCTATTCCATTGAAGCCGATCCGTTAAACGGGAAGGGGAGGAAATTTACAGAAGTAAAAAAGATGATATTTCTCAAGTAAATGCATGTTTCCGGATTATTATCTTGAAATACAGGAAATTTTAGCGAAATTTGATAATTATTGTTAAATTAGCTCCTTCAAGATAAATCAATTGAGGAACATTGTAATCTTCCGGATTAAACTTATAAAATTGTTCTTGTAAATTTTGGTATAAAGTTTTATATTTGAATTCCAATTCTATTTATGCCGGGGTGGCGGAATTGGTAGACGCACAGGACTTAAAATCCTGTGGGTATTTATACCCGTGCCGGTTCGACTCCGGCCCTCGGTACTTAATTGATTGGATCTGAACCTCCTGACAAGAGGTTATTCAGAGTGAATTCTTTGTCGGCTTGGGTTCTTAGCTCAGTTGGTTAGAGCGTCTGCTTGACGTGCAGAAGGTCAGAGGTTCGACTCCTCTAGAACCCACTTAAGAAACCGGAGTTCGCTCCGTTTTTTTTTAAAAAGAAGTGTATTATGGAAAAAATCAAGGTAAGCTTTCCCGACGGGAGCGTAAAGGAATTTGATAAGGGCACTACCCCTTACCAGGTTGCAGAGTCTATCTCCAAAAGACTTGCTGAGGAGGCTCTGGTAGCTGAAGTAAACGGCCAGGAGAAGGATCTGTCCACTCCATTAACGAGCGACGTTACTCTCAGGCTTTACACCTTTGATGACGAAAAGGGGAAGGAAGCCTACTGGCATTCAACTTCACACCTTATGGCTCACGCCATTACATCGCTTTACCCTGAGGCTAAATTCGGCGTCGGTCCCGCTATAGATTCGGGATTCTACTATGACGTCGACGTTAACACTCCCATTACGGAAGAGGAACTGAGAAAGATCGAAAAACGCATGTCCGAGATCTCTCAGCAGAATAACCCCTTCCAGAGAGAGGAACTCAGCAAAGGCGATGCACTCAGGTTTTTTGAACAAAAAGGCGACCCTTATAAGGTCGAAATACTGACCGAGCTCGACGAAAACAACGAGACTATCAGCATTTATAAGGAAGGTGAATTTACAGACCTATGTACGGGTCCGCACCTCCCCTCAACCGGAAAAATAAAGTTTGTAAAGCTCCTTACCGTCTCCGGCTCTTACTGGAGAGGCGACGAGCATAATAAACAGCTCCAGAGGATCTACGGCATCTCTTTTCCTAAGAAAAAGATGCTGGAAGACTATCTCGTATTCCTTGAAGAGGCTAAGAAAAGGGACCACCGTAAACTCGGGCGCGACCTTGACCTGTTCAGCCTTCACGAGGAAGCAGGACCGGGACTCGTTTACTGGCACCCGAAGGGCGCCCGTCTCCGCCTGGAAATTGAGAACTTCTGGAGAAAAGCCCATTTGAATAACGGCTACGATATTCTTTATACGCCGCATATGGGCAAAAGCTGGCTCTGGGAAACCAGCGGTCACTTAGGCTTTTATAAGGACAGCATGTATGCCCCGATGAAGGTGGACGAGCTCGATTACTATGTTAAACCGATGAATTGCCCGTTCCACATCATGGTCTATAAATCGCACCTGCGCTCTTACCGCGACCTGCCCTACAGATGGGCTGAGCTTGGAACGGTCTACCGCTATGAAAAAAGCGGCGTTCTGCACGGTCTATTGCGCGTAAGAGGCTTTACACAGGACGATGCGCACCTCTTCTGCGCCGAGGAGCAGATGGAAGACGAAATTATTGAGGTCCTCCGCTTCTCGATGTTCATGTGGCGCTCATTCGGCTTTGAAAAGATGGAATTCTACCTTTCAACAAGGCCTGAAAAGTCGGTCGGCGACGAAGCGCTCTGGGAAAGAGCTACAAAATCGCTCGAAAGCGCAATGAAGAAGGAAGGCTTAAGCTATAAGATTGATGAAGGCGGCGGTGCTTTCTACGGCCCTAAAATTGATATTAAGATTAAAGACGCTCTTAACCGTGAATGGCAGATGAGTACTATTCAGTTCGATTTCAATATGCCTCAGCGCTTCGGAATGAAGTACATTGGCGAGGATGGAAAAGAACATACGCCGTTTATGATTCACAGGGCCCTGCTCGGCTCCATTGAGCGTTTTATGGGAGTTTTGATTGAGCACTATGGCGGAGCTTTCCCGGTATGGCTTGCTCCGACACAGGTTGCTGTTGTTCCGATTTCGCAGAATTTTTACGATTATGCTAAGACAGTTGCTGACGAACTTAAGAAATATGACGTAAGGGTTGAATTAGACAAGAGAAATGAAAAGATTGGCTATAAAATCAGGGATTGGGAAACCAAAAAGGTTCCTTATATGTTGATTGTAGGTGAGAAAGAAGCCCAGTCAAACATGGTCTCTGTAAGAAAACATAAGACAGGCGACCTGGGCAGCATGGCACTGGATGAATTCAGAGCTAAAATTCTTGACGAAATTTTATCAAAAAAACAATAACAACAAAGAGGTCAAATATCTCTCAAAAAACATTGAAACACCGCGTAAACGAGGAAATCAGGGTCCCTAAGGTCCGTCTGATAGACTCGGATGGCAGTCAATTAGGTATTTTATCAGGAAGGGATGCCCTGAGGGCGGCCCAGGAAAAAGGGCTCGATCTGGTGGAGATTGCTCCGCAGGCAGATCCCCCGGTTTGCAAAATTGTCGATTACGGCAAGTTTGTTTACGAAATTCAGAAAAAAGAAAAGACACAGAAGAAAAATCAGCAGGTGTCGATATTAAAGGAAATAAGACTTCATCCTAATACCGATACTCACGATTTTGAATTTAAGGTGCGCCACGCAAGAAACTTCATCGAGGAAGGCAATAAGGTGAAGGTTTCCGTTATCTTTAAGGGCAGGGAACTTGCCTATACGGTGCACGGCGAAAACCTGCTGAAAGATTTTATTGCGAAAATGGAAGACGTTGCCAAACCTGAATTTGAAATGAAATTCGAAGGCAAGGCTATGAACGTTATTTTGGTTCCTTTGAAAGTGAAATCAAAAAAGAAAACTAATATATAACAGGTATAAGCGATATGCCCAAGATGAAAAGTAACCGCGGCGCAGCTAAATCATTCAAACTGACTGCCGGCGGAAAGGTCAAAAGACACAAAGCTTTTAAAAGCCACATTCTGACTTCTAAGAGCCGCAAAAGAAAACGCAGCTTAAGACATTCGGTTGTTGCATCGAAAGCTGATACTAGACGTATCAAAATAATGATTCAATAAAGTTATAAGGATAAATTATGCCACGCTCTAAGAATAAAGTTGCTTCACATAGAAGACGCAAAAAAATTCTAAGTATGGCCAGAGGCTACTGGGGTGCAAGAAGCAAGGTCTATACCATCGCTAAGAACTCAGTTGAAAAAGGCCTTCAGCATGCTTATGGAGACAGAAAATTAAAGAAAAGAACATTCAGAAGACTTTGGATCGCAAGAATCAATGCTGCTGCCAGATTGAATGGAACTACCTATTCAAAACTTATTAATGGTTTGAATGTCAAAGGCATCAACATTAATAGAAAAGTACTGGCTGCGATGGCTGTTGAAAATCCGGGTGCCTTCACTGAAGTAGTTAAGATTTGTCTTAGTTAATTTTTGTACCTCCCTGGAATGCTTTACTTCATGTAAAGTCCAGGGAGTATTTTTTTTGTATTCAGGTCCGGTGCTAAACTGAGAATATGACCGCAAAATGAGTCCCTTCAAAAGAGGAATTCTTTGCTTTAATCCTGAGGCTGATTCTGGAAAATTTCTTGAATCCGGTTCTCGGGCTTTTGGGTTTTAAAAGGTTTATCTGCCGCGTCCTACATCAAATAAGTGATATGGATATACTGCAAACAATAAAAGAGACTGATAATAACTTCAGCCAGGAAATTCAGAAAGTACAGGATCTCAAGACACTTGAGGATCTGAGGGTTAAATACCTGAGCCGCAAAGGCCTGGTTTCCGTACTCTTCGACGCCCTGAAGGACGTTTCCAGAGAGGAAAAGCCCGCAGTCGGAAAATCCTTAAATGAACTGCGTAATTCGGTTACTATGAAATTCGAAGAGCTGAAAGAAAGGCTCGAACAGGCCTCAGGGCACGATCACGCATTGGTTGACCTGTCGCTTCCGGGACGCAAGATTGAACTCGGCAGCAGGCACATTTTAACCCAGACCCTTGATGAAATTAAAACAATTTTCAAAGGCTTGGGTTTTTCTGTTTCTGAAGGTCCCGAGCTGGAAAGCGATTATTATAATTTCGAGGCCCTGAATTTCCCGCCGGACCACCCGGCAAGGGATATGCAGGATACATTTTTTGTCAATAAAAGTTATCTTTTAAGGACTCATACCTCGCCCGTGCAGGTGAGGGTAATGACTTCACAGGAGCCCCCGGTGCGCGTTATTATGCCGGGCAAGGTTTACCGCAACGAAGCCATCAGCGCAAGGAGCTACTGCCTGTTCCACCAGGTGGAGGGGCTTTATGTTGATACGGATGTTACCTTTGCCGAACTTAAAGGGACACTGGTTTCATTTGCCAGACAGTTCTACGGAAGCGACCTCAAGTACCGCTTCCGCCCGAGCTTTTTCCCGTTTACGGAGCCGAGCGCCGAAATGGATATTACGTGCTACATATGCCACGGCAAAGGATGCCGCATGTGCAAGGGTTCGGGATGGCTTGAAATCTTAGGATGCGGCATGGTGGATCCAAACGTCTTTAAGGCCGTTGGATACGATCCTGAAAAGTATACCGGATATGCTTTCGGTATGGGCATCGAGCGCATTGCCATACTGAAATATGACATACCCGACATAAGAATGTATTTTGAAAACGATTTAAGATTTTTAAAGCAGTTTTAATGCTGATAAAGTCCTCCGCGGAGGAAAACATTTTGGAGTTTTATTTTGAAGATATCTCTTAACTGGTTAAAAGATTATGTGGATTTGGAAGGCATTGCTTCTTCTGAAATAATCGATAAGCTCACCATCTCGGGCCTCGAGGTTGAGGACGTTGAGGAGAAGGGCGCTGAGTTCGATAACATAGTGGTAGGTTTTGTAAAGGAAAAGAAAAAGCACCCGAATGCCGATAAGCTTTCAGTCTGCGCCGTTTCAACGGGCGCCGAGGAGTTTAATGTTGTTTGCGGAGCACCGAACGTTCAGGCCGGCCAGAAGGTGGCGTTTGCCAAAATCGGCGCCGTAATTCCTGAGGGCGGCTTTAAGATTACAAAAGCCAAGCTCCGCGGCGAGGTTTCAATGGGCATGATCTGCAGCGAAAAGGAGCTCGGATTAAGCGACGACCACTCAGGGATCATGGTGCTTGATAACGGATTTGAGCCTGGAACACCGTTAAAGGAAGCCCTGGGGCTTGATGACACAGTAATTGAAGTTGCAATTACCCCGAACAGGCCCGATGCTTTAAGCCACATCGGCGTTGCACGCGACCTGGCAGCAATCTTTAACAGGAAAGTCAAACTTCCCGAAGTTAATGTAGCTGAAGCAGGCGAGAGAATTGAAAAACTCGCTTCTGTAGAAATTCAGGACAATGCAGGCTGCCCGAGGTACACCGCACGCGTAATCAGGAACGTAAATGTTAAGGAATCGCCGAACTGGCTCAAGAAAAAGCTTACAAGCGTGGGCCTGAGGCCTATAAATAACATTGTTGACGTTACAAACTTCATTCTGCATGAGCTCGGCCAGCCTTTGCACGCATTTGATTTAGACCGCCTTGAAGGGCAGAAGATTGTTGTAAGACGCGCCTCCGACGGCGAGACATTCACCACACTCGACTCAAAGGAAAGAAAGCTTACATCAAACGACCTTATGATCTGCGACGCCGAAAAGCCGGTTGCAATTGCAGGCGTTATGGGCGGCGAGAATTCAGAAGTTACAAACGCTACAAAGAATATTCTTCTTGAATCGGCGTATTTTAATCCTTCTTCAATAAGAAAAACATCCAAGTCGCTTATTCTTTCCACGGATGCTTCATACCGTTATGAAAGGGGAACAGACCCTAACATTACGCCTTATGCCGCAAACCGTGCAATGCAGCTTATGGCTGAACTGGCTGGTGGAGAAGTCCAGACGGGTACAATTGACGTTTACCCGGAAAAAATTGAGCCCATGCATGTAACCTTAAGGTTTAACCAGATCGAGAGAATTCTGGGCTTCGGCGTGGAAAAAGGGGAAGTTAAGGATATTCTTCTTAACCTGGGACTTAAGTCTGTCATGGAAGGCGAAAGTGAACTGACCTTTGAAGTCCCGACCTTCAGGCCGGACATTGAAAGGGAAATCGACCTTATTGAAGAAATTGCAAGGATCTACGGCTACGACAGGATACCGACAGTTGAGAAGATCTCAATTACCTTGAGCGGAAAAACTGACCAGTCGGCATTTAAAGACACACTGAGGGATGCTGCCAACGGGCTGGGATTTTATGAGATCATAAGCAATTCGCTGCAGTCAAAAGAAGTAGCAAGCCTTACAGGAAGCCCCGTTGAAATGCTGAACCCGCTGAGCGTGGACATGGCGGCTTTAAGGACGTCGCTTCTTCCGGGGGCGCTCTACGCGGTAGCAAAAAACCTGAACGTGGGTGAAAAGAACCTGAAGCTCTTTGAGATAGGGCACGTGTTCAATAAGCTTTCGGAAGGGGAAATAAAGAGTTTCAAGGACTTTTCGGAAACTCCTGACATGATGTTTACTGTTACAGGAAAAGCCGATACAGTAAGCTGGTATTCGAAGGAAAGAGCCTATGACATATATGATTTAAAGGGAATTGTCAATAGCTTTCTAGAAAAGATTTGCCTTGACAATGTTTTAGTAGATTCATATAATCTAGTTGAAAATAAAAATTTTGAATATATTTTTGAAAAGAAGTATAAAGATCAGGTTGTAGGCAGGGGTGGTTTAGTACGTAAGGACGTTCTAAAGAAGTTTGATATATCGCAGGAAGTTTATTGCTTTGAGTTCAACTTAAGTGCTCTGGCAGAAATTCCTGTTCCGCAGAAGAGATTCAAGGGGCTCTTGAAGTTCCCGAAGGTTTTGCGGGATTGTGCTTTTATTCTCGATAAAAATGTGACCAGCCAGGATGTTGTTGGTCTGATTTATAAGAGCAGTTCTAATCTGCTGAAAAAGGCAGAGCTGTTTGATATTTTTGAAAGCCGGAATCTAGGGCCCGGAAAAAGAAGCATGGCGTTTTCATTGGAGTATTACGATGAGAACAGAACCTTAAAGGATGAAGAAGTTGATAAGGATTTCAACCGTGCTGTGGAAGCTGTAATTAAACAATTAAATGCAGAATTTAGAGGGACCAGTTGACTGAGTTATCAAAATATGACGTGATTTTGGAAGAACTGAATGCTTTGGAAAAGCAGTTTTCAGCCCAGTCCAAAAAGATCAGAGATCTTCTTGCCAGAATTGAAACTCTGGAAAGAACAAACAGGGAATTTGTATTTGAAAATTCAGGCCTGAAAAGCAAGGTCATAGAACTGGAATCGAAACTGGAAGACTTAAAAAGGGAAAACAATAATCTAAGAAACGGGGGGGCCCTTAATAGAAAAGACAGGGAAGACTTAAAAGCACAAATCAATGAATTAATCAGTAAAATTGATTTTCATTTACGTTCTTAAAATATTGTCTGTTTGATGGAAAAGATATACAATGACTAACAAAAAGAAGCTGAAACTAAAAATATTTGACAAAGAGTATTCTCTTTTGGTGGAAAACGAAGAACTTGCCACGGAGCTGGCTCATTACGTTAATAAGGTAATGAACGAGACAAAAGAAGAACTACCCGATCAACCTATACAGACAATTGCTATCATTGCATCTTTAAATATCGCTTACGACCTATTTCTTGAGAAAAACAAGTTTAGAGAATTTAGTAATCTGGCAATTGACAAGATAAAAAGAATAAAGCTTCTTACAAACGAGTCCCAGATATCGAGCCCATCTTAAAGAAAGTTTAATTCCGCACTGCTAGTTTAAATTATATGAAGAACTAACTTCTAAACACGGGGTTATTGACTTACGACGTCTATTGCAGGCCTCATCCCGTCAAGAGCGGGACCATGCCCATTGCGGCGTGGCAGTGGAAGCAAAAAGCGTTCGGGCAATTTCCCACACTAAATTAACAGGGTTCTTCCTTGTTAATTTGGGCTGGCAGTCGCGGAAAATTTTGAAAAAATCCTACTTGTTGTGGAGGTAAAATGGATCTGCAGATGGATCTGATGTTCTTAATACTAATGATTGCAGGTGTAGTGGTTGTGATGTTCTACATGGGATGGCTGTTTAATTCAAGACTTGGTAAGAAAAGTATTAATTCTGCCGAGGAAAGAGCTAAGCAAATAATCGCCGATGCAGAAAAAGAATCCAATAATATTAAGAGAGAAAAATTATTAGAAGTTAAAGATGAATGGTTGCGCAAGAAACAGGAATTTGATGCGGAGATAAATCAGAAAAGACAGAAGTTACAAAATTATGAAAAGCAGCTCGCAATACGTGAAGAAAACATCGATAAGAAGTATGAGCTGATAATTAAAAAAGAAAAAGATACTAAAGCCCTAGAAAAAGATATTGCTGTTCAAAGACAGAATCTGGACTTAAAGAGCCAGGATCTCGATAAATTGATCTATGAGCAGAATGTGCGTCTGGAAAGGACTGCAGCCCTCACGGCGGAAGAAGCCAAGAAAATGCTCATGGAAAATATGGTCAACCAGGCCAAGAGCGACGCCACACACCTTATTAAGGAAGTGCGCGACCAGGCCAAGGTTGAAGCCAAGAAAGAAGCCCAGAGAATTGTAATTCAGGCCATACAGCGCACCGCAGTTGACCATTCAGTTGAAACTACCGTTTCTGTTGTTCAGATTCAGAACGAGGAAATGAAAGGCAGGATCATAGGCCGCGAGGGCAGAAACATCCGCGCCTTTGAAGCCGCAACAGGCGTTGACGTAATTGTTGACGATACACCGGAAGCCGTTATACTTTCTGCTTTCGACCAGTTCAGGCGTGAAGTTGCCAGGATTGCACTCGAAAGGCTGATTGGCGACGGCCGCATACACCCGGCAAGAATTGAAGAAATTGTTGAGAAAGTACGCGTTGAACTCGAAGAAGCTGTCCTGCATGAAGGGGAGAATACCTTTATTCAGTTAGGCCTCCACGGAGCTCACCAGGAGATAATCAAACACGTAGGACGCATGAAGTACCGTTCAAGCTACGGGCAGAACCTGCTTCAGCACTCAATTGAGGTTGCATATCTTACAGGCATCATGGCTGCTGAACTTGGCATAGATACAAACCTTGCCAAACGCGCAGGCTTACTGCACGATATAGGCAAGACAATTGACCGCTCAATTGAAGGGCCTCACGCCCTCTTAGGTTACGACCTGGCAAAGAAATTCAAGGAGCATCCGGTAGTTGTAAATGCCATCGGAAGCCACCACGACGATATTGAAATGGAGCACCCGATCTCGGCCCTTGTTCAGGCCGCAGATGCAATAAGCGGTGCCCGTCCGGGAGCAAGGCGTGAACCATTGGAAAGCTACGTTAAAAGGCTGGAGAACCTGGAGAACCTTGCCAAGTCGTTTGAAGGCGTGGCAAAAACCTACGCCATACAGGCCGGGCGTGAAATCAGGGTTGTGGTTGAACAGGATAAGGTTGATGACGTATTTGCAGACAGGCTTGCTTATGACATCGCACAGAAAATTCAGGAAGAAATGGAATATCCCGGACAGATAAAGGTTACGGTGATAAGAGAAGTAAGAAAGATTTCTTACGCAAGATAAATTTAAGATTTTAGTTTTATTAAAAATGCCGCTTTGTTTCATACAGGGCGGCATTTTTTTTGCGCCAGCTATTCTATTGGGCAATTATTTTCTTCCAGGTTTATTTATTAAAATTCAAAAGAACTTGACATAAATTATAGCAGTAGCTAAATTAGCTTCAATAAAAAAGGATGTCTATCGGGTATTTGCTACGTTATATCTATTTTTCAATAAGCAGCATGGGAAGCATGAAAAGCAAATACTTTTTCCTGTTTACTTTTATTCTCCTATCCGTTATTTCTGTACGGGCAAACCAGGATATAAAAGTCATTTCTTCAGACGCAAGGTCGCTTACTCTGGAATTTACTCCTCAGTACACAGACACCTCTTCGGTTATTATTAATAACCAGACTTTCAGGCGCATTTCATTTTCGGGCGGTGAAATCCATAATGCTAATGATTACGGCATGCCGGCAATTCCGGTTGAGTCGTTCTCAATCGGCGTTCCTGGTGAATCGGGAAATACCATACAGGTAATAGCATCCGATTACACGGAACTTAAGGGAAGGGTGGCTCCGGTTAAGAAAGCCGTGTTCAAGGGAGGTATGATTTCCTACACCGATTACCTGAGCGGTAACTACGGCAGCTATAAGACAGAGGACATAGTTTCTTTCGGGGAATTCGGAATGGCCAGAAGTTTCCCCGTGCAGACGGTAAATATCTATCCCGTTCAGTTCGATGCCGAAAAGAATATAATAAGGCTCTATAAGAAGATAGTAATCAGGATTAACTTTGCTTCAGTAAAACCCAATCAGGGCACAGCAGCAAAAGATGACGACCTTCTTAAGGAAAGCCTGATAAATTACCAGGCGGCAAAGAATTTCAGCATAGTTCAGCCGCGCAGGCTTGGCAAGGCTGCCGTCAGCAGTGTTCTTTCGCAGGGCAGGTGGTTCCGCTTTGAGGCCCCGGCAGAAGGGATGTATAAAATTACTGCCAGTTTCTTAAAAGACCAGGGACTTGATCCCAATTCAATAGACCCCAGGACGATAAAAATCTATAACAATGGCGGGAAGGTACTTCCTGAGGCACTTAACCTTGAGGTCCCGAACGATCCTGTAGAAAACAGCGTATTTCTCTATAAGGCACAGGATGACGGGAAATTTAACAGTGAAGATTACATCCTTTTCTACGGAAGGGGAAACCAGTTCTTTGACTATGACACTTCAAGCCACAAGGTTGTAAGGTATTTCCACCCGTATTCAAACAGCAACTACTACTGGCTTACATTCTCCCAGGGACAGTCGAAGAAGATGCAGCAGGTTCAAAGCCTGACCCAAAATCCTGATTTTGTACAGACAACGACAAAGGCTTTTGCTTCATGGGAGGAAGACAAGTACAAGCTCATGAACTCCGGCAGGTATTATGTAGGGGATGACTTCTCGGAGACAAATAACAGCAGGACCTATCTTACAAACCTGAACGGAATTGTAAGCGGAAGCACCATTGCTTATAAATTCAACTTTGTAAACCGCTCAGAGTATAGTGCTTTGGTCAGTGTGGAGGAAAATTCAGGCTCCATTCTAAACAGATACATAAGCGGCGTGGGTAAGGGTAAGCTTGACGATCCGCAGGCCGCTTATTATGCTGTAAGCCAGGTATTTACTGCCAGCTGCAGCACAACACTCCCGGACGATAGGAGTATACTTAAGTTTACATATAAACCGAACGTTGGAAGCGAGTCGACGGGATACCTGAACTACTTTGAGATCTATTACGATAAACAGCTTAAAGCCTATAAGGATGCCCTCACATTTTATTCCATGGACAATACTGGAATCGAGGAGTTCAGGCTTAGCGGCTTCAGCTCAAGCGGCATAAGGGTGTTTGACGTTACAGATTATGCGAACGTAAAACTTATCGAATCAAACATCAGCGGAGGGGACTGCTCCTTCAGGGTTCAGGAAAGAGAGGGAAATGTTTCTAAGTACATTGCAGCCGGATTATCGGCTTACCTGACGCCTGGGAAATTTACAGAAATGAGTAACTCGAACGTGCACGCAACGCCTGAGGCAAAGTTCATCATAATAACCAGCAAGAACTTTATGGACGAGGCACTGCGCCTTAAGACCTTTAAGGAAACCGGGGCTAAGTTTAAGATCTCAACAAGCGTAGTTGACGTGGACCAGATCTTCAACGAGTACTCAAACGGCATGAAGGATGTAAGCGCAATCCGTAACTTCGTCCGTTATGCTTATGACAACTGGAGTGTAAAGCCTGAATACGTGCTCCTTTTAGGAGACGGTAACTACGACTATAAGGAAGTTGAGAAGGCAGGGGAGAACTTTGTAATTCCTTATGAATCTTATGAATCGTTTGTTTATATGAGTTCATATGCCTCTGATGATTATTACGTAACCGTTTCGGGAAATGACAACATACTGGACCTTGCAATTGGGCGCATCAATGCCAGAACGGCAGAAGACGCAAAGGCAGCGGTGGATAAGATTATAAAATATGAGACCGATTCCGAATTAGGCCTCTGGCGGAATCTTGTTACTTTGGTTTCCGATGACCACTTTGACAGCGACGGGCCCGATTACATAGATCATGGCCCGCAGTCTGAAACCATTTCAAGTTATTATATTCCGCCTACATTCGACCAGAACAAGATTTATGAGGAGTTCTACCCCACAGTTGCAACAGGAACGGGCAAAAGAAAGCCCGCTGTGAACCAGGCAATAATCAGAGCAATTAACGACGGCACACTTATCTTAAACTGGATAGGGCACGGCAACCCTGAGGTCTGGTCGCACGAGTACATATTTGAGAGAAATGTAACCATACCGCAGCTGGTGAACGACAAATATTTCTTCCTGGTGGCAGCAACGTGCGATTTCGGGCGATATGACGGAACTGAAGCTCAAAGCTCAACAGAACTCATGCTCTTAAAGCCCGACGGGGGGTCTATCGGAGCTTTTACCGCGGCAAGAACCGTTATTGCCGGCCAGAATTTTACCCTGATACAAAAATTCTATTCTAACCTTTTCAGGACAGACTCCACGAGGTATCTGCAGCCGGTAGGTAAAAGCTATTATGCAACAAAGATGGTAAGTAACGATATTAACGACCTTAAATATCATCTTTTCGGTGATCCAACAATACGCCTTCTGGCTCCTATGGAGGCAGCCGGAATAGATTCAATTAATCATAAGACACTTTCGGCAGACGTTCAGGTAAGAGCCCTTTCCAGGACAAGTATTGAAGGTTCAATCAGCATGGCTAACGGCTCTGTAGACAGGAGTTTTAACGGAGAGGGGCTGGTTTCTGTTTACGACTCCCGGAAAAAGGTCACAATGAAAGAATTCAGCGGCACTCCGGCAACCTTCCAGGGAGGACTTCTGTTCCGCGGGATGGTATCGGTTGAAAACGGGAAGTTCTCCACAGACTTCCAGGTGCCGAAGGATATCTCTTATGAGAACAAGAACGGGAAGGTGGTAGCCTATTTGTATAACAGCAATAAGGATAACGTTGTTGGTTATACGAACAACATCATAGTAGGCGGCACAGACTCCAGTGCAGTAAACGACGGAAAGGGTCCCGAGATCGGTATAACATTTGATGACGAGCAGAATAACTCCTCGTACCTGGTAAGTCCGGGCTTCACGATGGATGTAAGTCTTAAGGACGCCTCAGGCCTTAACACCACTGGAACCGGCATTGGTCACAAGATCACGGGAATACTGAATGAAAATGAGGCAAGCCCCATAGACCTTTCGGGCTACTTTGTAGGGGACTTGAATGCAGGGGGAAAATCAGGAACTATTAAGTATAAATTTAATG